>JAJFUW010000145.1 GCA_021372235.1 Spirochaetia bacterium | reverse complement strand
AACTTAACACCGAGTTGCAGCACTACCGGTTCGAAATACATGATGGCTTTAGTGAAAAGGTTGACGGATGCCGACGGCCTCTCTGCGCCGTCCATAAACTGAGGCCCGCCGTAACCGTTGAGCGAGGCTATGACCTTGATTTTTGACCCGATATCCGTGCTGAAATCACGCTCGGCCGAGAGCGCAGCGGTGAACCTGCTCTCCTTGTAAACGTATGAAGACGCGCTGTTGAGCATTCCGAAATACAGGTACCCCAGTGAAGCGGAGCCTTTTATGCCGGCGAAGGTCCCTGTCATGGAAGTGCCCAGGGAAACTTCGTCGAGAGACAGCGTATTCAGGAAAATGTTGGACGGGTACGGGTTGCCGTAGCGGTCAAACCTGCAGTTCACCCTGTAAACCGCCTCGATAAAATCGTATCTCGTGGAATAGTACAGGTCCGCGTAATTTAAGTTGTCGTAAGTGTCCCTGTCGTTTGTGCGCTCGTTAGCGTAGTTCTCGTGCGTTAGCCGCAGGACAGCCCTGTTATTTTTGTCAAACGCCTTCCCTATAACACCGTCCGCGAAAAACCCGGAGTATGACCCCGCGAGCAATGTCAGTTTGCCGACAAAATCCCTGTCAGCCGGGGTGTCAAGCGTCTGCGGGGACAACGCCTCCTCCTTCAGATAATAGTCCGGCATGTATATCTTTTCCTTTTCATACAGGACATTACGCACCGACTGGAGGTCTTCCAGCGATATTATCTCGCGTTTGAGCATGACCTTGGTGTCCACCTGCCCCGTGATAAGTATCTCCGGAACCTTGAAATCAAATCCCTCGCCTTTTTTAACGTTGATGGTCCCTGCCTGCGCGTCTGCCGGTGCCGTATACGCCCCCTTTTCAAAACCGGCCTTTTCTTCGATACCTGTAATGTCGTCCTTGTCCTCGGCCGCTTCCGCGGCAAACACGCACGCCGGTGCGAACAAAAGCATCAGTGACAGTAATATTTTTCTCATTTTGCCGCCGGTTTTGACCCTTCTGTGGCCGGATTCAGGAGTTTATACTGCTCTTCGAGCAGTTCTATCCTCTTTTTCGCGGTCGCGGTATATTTTTCCTGTTTTGTCGCTTTGAGCACGAGCCTGTACATTTTTATGGAAGACTTTAGATCGCCCTTTTTCTCATATATTTTTCCGGCGGCGTCCAGCGCCGATACTGCCCAGAGTTCTTCCCCCCCGTAGTTCTCATATACCTTCAGATACTCTTTCGCCGCCCTGTCGTTATCCTTTTTTGCCGAGTAACAGTCCGCAATCCAGAACTGCGCTTCGACCGCCTTGCCGCGGCCTGTGTCCGCCACTTTTCGGAATATCTCTATCGCCCGGTCATACTCCTTGTTATCCTGGTACAGGTACCCCAAATTCATCATGGCGCGTTCGTACAGTGCGGAATCCGGATAAGCCTCTATCAGTTTTTTGTACCATAATTCTGTCTTTTCAATGTTTCCCGCACGCTTGTACGACATGGCCAGATTAAAACACGCCTCTGGCATATATTTTGACTGCCCGTATTTTTCCGTGAACTGCAGGTAGGTTTCGACCGCGCTCGGGTAATCCCGCAATTGGTAATGCGCGCCCGCGGCCTTAAAAAGCGCCCTCTCCGCGAACTGGTTGTCCGGGTATTTCGCGTTCAGTTCCTTAAACGCCGTTATGGCTCCGGCGTAATCTTTCAGGCTGAGCCTGGATGAACCAAGCCAGTAATAGGCGTTGTCCGCCATGGGGTCCTTTGGGTTCTTCTCGATAAACTTTGAGAACTCCCCGGCCGCCGTCTCAAAGTTGGAGCTGTTAAAGTAGTGTTCCGCCACCCTGTATTGTATCTCCGGTGCGAAGGAGGATTCCGGGTATTTGTCCAAGAATTGTCTGGAAACCTCTATGGCTTTTTCATTCTCACCCAGTGCGTAGTAGGACCACTGTATACCGTAAAGCGCCTCCCCAACCCTGTAATGATCCGGGAACGAATCCACGAGAGAACGGTAGAGTTCTATGGCCCTGTTATAATCTTTTTTATTGTAATATGAATCGCCGGTTTTCAACAGGGCTTCCTGGTAAAAATGCGTCTGTTTGTAATTTTCAAGTATATCCCCGAATTCCCTGATAGCGGCGTCAAAATCGTTCCTGCGGAAAAAAGCCCACCCTGTCCTGTAGGAAGCTTCGGCTTTTTTTACCGGGTCGCTTACCATGGCCTTATACCTGTTCCACATCCCGGCCGCCGTCTCGAACTTTTCCTTCCTGTACCAGCACCAGCCGGCGTAAAAAACCGAATCCTCACGCATGGAAGCCGGTGCGGCCCTGTCATTCATTATTGCTGTGTAGATATCCAGCGCCGCATCAAACGAGTAATCCGCGTAAAGAGTGTTCGCTTTCATGAAGTCGGCGCGCAGTTTTGCTTCTTTTTTTCCCGCGGCAGCCTTTGATTTCTCAAACAACGGGCGGGCTCCTTTGTAGTCGTTCTTTGAATAGGCTATCCAGCCCATGCCATAAAGCGCCTCTGCCATAACCTCGCCTAAACCCGGGTACTTTTCCGCCGCTTCGCTGTATCTGGCCCGTGCTTCATCGAGCCGCCCCTGTTCATACAGATTATCGCCTGTCTTGACCATGCTCTTTGCCCGAAGGTCAGCCGGGGTTTTGGGGTCCGCAATCAGGGCCTCATATTTTTTCGTTGATTCTTCGAACGAAGCTTCCTTGAAAAGGCACCAGGCCGACATGTACGCTGCGGTGAACCTGTCTTTGTCGTTTGCGGCCTCTATGCGGCCGTAAATCTCCCTCGCCTTTCCCGGTTTGTCCATCAAAACGTAAATATCCGCGGACATGAAATCAGCAGCGCGGGTCAACTCTTCTATATTATAACGCGCGGCCACTTCTTCGAACAGGTATAGCGCATCCTGATATTTCTTTTCCCCGTAATAGACCTGCGCCACCGCATAACGCGAGTAGGCCGACGGCAGAGTTTCGGGATATTTTTCCATGACCTTATTGTACTGGTCCAGCGCGCCCTTCCTGTCACCCACGGCTTCCAGACACAGCCCCTTTTTGTATTCGGACCATGTCGTCAACAGGTCGCCGGGGCATTCAGTGATTATCCGGTCGTAGAGTTTCATCGCCTTTTTCGGATGATTTGACATATAGTAGTTCCAGGCGAGAAAATATTTCATGAGCATCCTGAATTTCGCCTCTTTTTCACCCTCTATGAGGCCGCTGATTACCTTGATAGACGTGTCGTATTTCCCCAGCGAATACCAGACGTTCGCTTTCCTGAACTCCGCGTGGTTTATGACCGGACTGTCCGGGAACTCTGTTTTTACGCGTTCAAAATAGCGGATGGCCTCCTCCGCGTTCTTTTCCTTTTCCCGCACGTCCTCTGCTGCCAGCGATTTTTCGTAATATACCCTTCCCTTCAGATAATAGACATAATCGAAATGTTTGTAGTTGGTGTAATTTTCCATCCTGTTCAACGCCTCGGCGGAGTCGTCATAGCGCGACGTCAGGAAATAATTTTCGCCGAGCAGCAGATATGCGTCCCCGGTCAGATATGAGTCCGGAAATTCTTTCAGGAGGATATTAATGTAGCGGATGGAATTTTCGTAATCTTTAACCTGGTAATAGCATTCGGCCGCCCGGTAATAGAGTTCCTTGCGGAATTTATTCTTTGCCGGTTGGTAAGCCTCTATGACTGCGACGTAGGAATCCAGCGCCTCGCGGTAACGGCCCGAGGCGTACAACGACTCTCCTGCAAAAAATTTTGCCTCGCCCGAGACCGGGTCTTCGGGTCTGGCAGCCGCATAAGAGGAAAAAACAGCCTCGGCTATGGAGTAGTTTGAATTGAGGAAAAGTTCCCTGGCAAAATTATATTGCAGCTCCGGTGGCTGGCTGAATGCCGCGGTTGAAAGGGCCAAAAGGAGCGCTGTGGCTGCTGTGAACCTGAAAACTTTTGTCATTTTACACCGCTTAGTAAATGTTCACTCACAAATCCCAAAATAAAATCCTTTGATACAACAGACACCATCGAAATAAAAATGTTCCTTTCGCTTCCTTGCTCGTTTCCACGTTTTAAAAAAAAAGCCCCTACCTTATGGAAGATAGGGGCTTTTTTTGTCACTCTTGTTTAGTACTTTATCGGTAAAGACTTCCTCGGGCTCGTGTGCGGCTCATAAGGCGGTGTTTCCTTTGCCTTGTTTGAGGCGTCTTCCATTTCGGCTTCCGAGAAATTTTTTGATATTTTAAGCGTCTGCCTGGGTTCAATCAGGTCCGGGTCCTCTATAACGGTCCTGTTGGCTTTGAATATCAGCGGCCACATAAAGGAATCTTCGTAACCCTTGCTGCTGCCGGATATTTTCCAGAGCGAATCGCCGCGGACAACTTTATATTTTGCCGAGCCTGCTTCAGGCGCGGTTGATTTCTTTGTTACCTTTACCGGCTCTTCTGTCTCTTCAGGTGCCGGTTCTGCAGACTCTTCTTCTATTACAAGATCAGTTTCTTCTTCGGGCGGAGGTGGCATATTATCAAAACCGGCCTCTTCTGCAGGCGGAGGCGGCAGGTCGTTGCCGGCCTCTTCCATCGGCGGAGGGGGCAGTTCATCGTCTGATTCTTCCGCGGGTGGCGGAGGCAGGTCTGAACTGATATCATCTGCGGGCGGAGGCGGGAAGTCTCCCGTGTCTTCTCCTGGAGGCGGCGGCAGTTCATCTCCCATAAACTCTCCCGGAGGCGGAGGTAATAAGTCTTCATCAGCATCCGGCGGAGGCGGCAGGCCAAAATCATCTTCGGCAACAGCAAACACCGGCATTAAAACTACAAAAGCCGCAAGACAGAGGAAAACAAGACGTTTGGACATCTAAACCCTCCTAAAGTAAGTTGATTTTTTTCCTAATCCTATTAAATTTTCATGAGAAAAAATGGAGCGGGAAACGGGGATTGAACCCGCGACCTACTCGTTGGCAACGAGTCGCTCTACCACTGAGCTATTCCCGCTCATAAAAACGAACTTATTTTATACAATTTAAACGCTTATGTCAACGCAAAAGTTGCATGCCGGGGGATGGGGCAACTTGCAACATTTATTGCAACACCGCCAGAATTTCCCATGTTTTTTTTGTAACTTTCTGTCTTATTATGTCGTTTGCCGTTTGGTAGTTAAATATCCCTCTCGGGTAGTTATTCATCCAGTTTTGGACCTTTTTTAT
>JAJFUW010000144.1 GCA_021372235.1 Spirochaetia bacterium | reverse complement strand
ATAAAAAAGGTCCAAAACTGGATGAATAACTACCCGAGAGGGATATTTAACTACCAAACGGCAAACGACATAATAAGACAGAAAGTTACAAAAAAAACATGGGAAATTCTGGCGGTGTTGCAATAAATGTTGCAAGTTGCCGACCATAGATGATGTCCTAAAAAGCGTTCCATTCTTCATAGAGGAGGTGTATAATAAGAAAAGATTACATTCGTCGATTGGATATGTTCCGCCGGTAGAATTCGAAGAACTACAGGAGCAGACTAATTTGTTCTAATCCGGGTGTCCAGTCGGAGGGGTTCAGTCCATTGCCATTATAGATACAGGTGTTGATCTAACGCATCTCAACAGATTTTCAGGTGGAATTGACACCGGAGGGACAGTGAATAACTATTATACATGTGTTATGCATCCGGAAATAAAAAAAGACAGGCCCGGCATCTGCCCTAAATGCGGCATGGCACTCGTACCGGCCGGCCGGGAGATGCAGACACCGGCGAACCATTCCATGCACCACGCGCACATGGCTGCGGATTTAAAAAAACGGTTCTTTGTTTCAATAGCAGCCACCGTCCCCGTGTTGCTGTTTTCGCCAATGACCCAGCATTTTCTCGGGCTCGGCGACAGGCTGCGGTTTAACGGGGATTCATATATCCTGTTCCTGCTCTCGGCTTTTGTCTATTTGTACGGCGGCCTGCCGTTTACGAAAGGGCTGTACGACGAACTAAAGGAAAAAAATCCCGGGATGATGACCCTGATAGGTATGGCCATATCCACCGCGTTCATTTACAGCAGTCTCGTGGTGTTCGGTCTGCATGGAAAGATTTTCTTCGTGGAAACAGTCACGCTTATAGACATTATGCTGCTGGGGCATTGGATAGAAATGAGATCCATAATGAGCGCGTCCCGCGCGCTTGAGGAATTAGCAAAGCTCATGCCGCACGAGGTACATCTGGTCTTAGAAAACGGGGACATAAAAGACGTGCCGCTCATGGAATTAAAGGCCGGGGACAGGATTCTCATCAAACCTGGCGAAAAGATAGCCGCGGACGGAAAAATAACAAATGGCATGACCTCGATAAACGAATCAATGCTGACGGGCGAATCAAAACCGGTGGACAGGAAGACAGGCGGAAAAGTAATAGGTGGTTCGATAAACGGTGAGGGCTCGATAACCGTTGAGGTGGAGAAAACCGGCAAGGGTTCGTTCATATCCCGGGTAATAGAACTCGTACGCAGGGCGCAGGAAAGCAAATCCCATACACAGGATCTGGCTAACAGGGCCGCGGTGTGGCTGACTATTATCGCACTTTCCGCCGGAGTTATAACCATGCTTGTCTGGCTCCTGGCAGACAAAGAATTTGTTTTTGCGCTTGAGCGTGCCGTTACCGTTATTATTATAACATGCCCGCACGCGCTGGGTCTTGCAGTGCCGCTTGTCGTGGCGGTCTCGGCAGCGCTTGCCGCGAAAAACGGGATTTTGATCAGGAACAGGGCCTCATTTGAAAAGGCGAGGGGGATACAGGCGGTCGTTTTCGACAAAACGGGGACACTGACCGAAGGCAAATTTGGGGTAACGGACATTATCGGATTTTCAGAAGGCTTTAAGGATGCGGAAATTCTTAAATACACCGCCTCGGTCGAATTGAATTCCGAACACCCCATAGCGAAGGCTGTAGTACAGGCGGCCGGGGACAGGTACCCTGTCGAAAATTTCAGGGCCATACCCGGCAGGGGCGCGGAGGGGAGCGTGAACGGAAAAAAGGTAATGGTGGTGAGCCCCGGGTATTTAAGGGAGAACAACATCAATGCCGCGGACGAGCGCATCGAAAAGTTGAAAGGGCAGGGAAAGACCGTGGTATTCCTGCTTATTGACGGAAAAATCGCGGGCGCTATTGCGTTGGCCGATATAATAAGGAGTGAGTCCAGACAAGCTGTAACCGCCCTGAAATCGATGGGGATAAAATGCATGATGCTGACAGGGGACAACGAGCAGGTTGCAAAATGGGTTTCGGATGAACTGGGACTTGATGAATTTTTTGCAGAGGTTCTGCCCGACGGGAAAGCCGATAAGATAAAGGAAGTGCAGGGCAGGGGACTGATAACAGCCATGACCGGCGACGGCATAAATGATGCGCCGGCACTCGCAACCGCCGATGTCGGTATAGCCATAGGCGCGGGCACGGACGTTGCCATAGAGACCGCGGATATTATCCTTGTAAAAAGCAGCCCGATGGACGTGGTTTCCCTGATTTACCTGGCAAAAAGTACATATACAAAGATGATCCAGAACCTTGCATGGGCGACCGGCTACAATTTGTTCGCCATTCCACTTGCGGCCGGAGTGCTGTATAAGTTCGGCATACTCCTGTCGCCGGCGGCCGGCGCAGTGCTCATGACGCTAAGCACCATAATAGTCGCGCTAAACGCGGGGCTTTTGAGGTTGAAAAACGGTCGGAGGTAACTGGAACCCGCTGGAACAGGCAATGGCGGATTACACTGATTTTACTATAGAACTCCGGCATTATATACCTGCGCAGGTTATGGGGGTGTTATGCGGAACCTCTGTTCTGTCGCGGGAGCAGTTTGTGGTTTTGAGGCAGTACCCGGTTTTAGACATATTTTGTATCTTATACCCGCAAAACCCGTAAATCTGCAAAATATTTCTATATATAAATAAGACGGTTTTAGCGTTTTAACAACGGTAAAAACGTTAATATGCCTTTAAATAAACAGTTTAATAAAAAAAACAATATTGACAAAAGAGTTCTTCTAAAATATACTTTTCATCACATGAGATAAATTTATAATAATAAACAGCTGTTGTAATGATATAAATTTTTTATATTTCGTAACTTTTTTTCGAAACTTTTTTACAAAATAGCTGTCTTATATTACAGTTACTTTGAGTTTTTGATAACATATACGCAAAGGCGCATGATGCGCCGCAGCGTTAGCCCAAATTTTCAGGAGGCAATTGTATGTCAAACGTCCAGAGAAGGCTTTCAGTATTTATCACAGCCATTGTTTTCTCATTTATAGCAATAAATCTTTCCGCGGCATCGGCAACATATACGGATTATCCGTACGGTCAGCAGCTTGCCAACGGGTCCAGTTACACCTCTGACCTGGGTACAAAATACGCGACATGGCTTTCAAAATTTGTCGTGACATCCGGTTCCAACGGGTCCAGGGTCAAGGCACCGGAAGACCCTCACTTTGGCAGAACGGTATCAGAGGGACAGGCTTACGGCATGATATTCGCTGTTTACATGAACGACCGGACGACCTTTGACGCTTTGTTAAAATACAAACTGTGGCTGTGCTCGATGGACGGAAACAGCCAGCTAATGCCGTGGGCGACAAACACTGACGGCACATCAATAACAGACGGTGGTTCCGCCGCAGATGCGGATACGGATATGGCTTTTGCCCTGATACAGGCTGCAAACCGCTGGGGAGGATCGCCCTCGGGCATTACGAATGCGCTGACATACACGCAGTACGCGAACGGTATGCTCTCAGCCATCCTGTCAGGCGATGTAGCCGGTGACAATTCGCTAAAACCGGGCGACAGTTGGGACGACTACGAATACCCTTCATATTATTCAGAGGCATTTTACCGCATGTTTAACACGTTCCAGAGCGGGACTGCTTTTAACAATCTCATCACCGTATGCAATACTCATATAGCCACCAACAGTTACACTAACGGCCTCACATCGGAAACAGCAAACCATGACGGTTCCAGAAGAGACAATAACTACGGTTATAACGCGTGCCGCGTGCCTATGAGGTACGCCATTGATTACGTATGGAACGGCAACGCGAACGCAAAGACGCAGATAGACAAGCAGGCGACGTTCTTTGGGGCTATAGCCGCCAACAATGTTGGCGACGGTTATAACGTAACCTCGGGGACTAAGACAAGCAGTAACAACAACGCTTCATTTATCGGGCCTGCCGGATGTTCATTCATGGGCGGTACTAACGCAACAAAACTCACGGAATATTACACTCAAACAGCAGGACAGTTCACAAACCACTGCAATAATAATGAATATTACAACGCATCGGTCGGGTTTTTCTCGATGCTCGTAATGTCAGGCCACTTCCCAAAAACATTCTCGAGCGTTACGCCGACATACACTTGGACGCCGGGCGGGGCTACTGCGACGCCGGTTCCGGGCACATGCCTTTTTGACGATTTCGAGGACCAGAACGCCGAGAACGGTTACGGCGGGTTCTGGTACACATACGCCTCGGGGGACGGAGCGTCCATATCGCCGATGTCGCCCGACACCATGACACCGGTAGCCGGAGGCGCCGTGACCACGGGTTACTCACAGCACTTCACCGGAACGGTAGGTATAGAAGGCACGACATATCCCGCAATCGGTACCGGGAGCCAGCTGAATGCGACGGCAGGTTCGCCCGGTTACACTGTTACAAATATTTCTTCCTGCATCGGCATCAGGTTCTATGTAAAAGGTGACGCAAAGAGCTATTATATAAAAATACCATATATAAACTCGTCCGGAGCCTCGCTGACCGGTTACAATGATTACAAATATACATTCATAGCTCCTACGACATGGTCGCAGGTTGATGCGGCTTTCTCAACGTTCGCTCAGGCCTCAGGATGGGGAACTTCAGCCGTGCTTACCACGGTGCTCGCAAATGCCAGAGAGTTCCAGTGGCAGACAAATTTCTACGCAACCGCAGGCACAACGACCTCTTCACTCTACCTGGACGATATCTATGTCTATGGATGTTCCAGTTGCCCGGCTACAGCGACTCCCACATTTACGATGACGCCGCCCCCGGGATCGACAGCTACATTCACGCCGACGCCCACAAACACGGTGCCTACGGCTACTTTTACGGCTACCGCGAACCAGGGCTGCCTCTTTGACGATCTTGAAGACCAGAACGCCGAGAACGGTTACGGCGGTTTCTGGTACACGTACGCCTCGGGGGACGGAGCAACCATATCGCCCATGTCGCCCGACACCATGACACCTGCGGCGGGCGGGGCGAACGGCACTGCTTACGCTCAACATTTTACGGGTACGGTCGGTATAGAGGGAACGACATATCCCGCAATCGGTACCGGAAGCCAGTTGAACGCGACCTCGGGAGCGCCGGGCTACACGGTTACCGATATATCCTCATGCACGGGCATCAAGTTCTATATCAAGGGAGACGGCAAGAGTTACTACATAAAGGTCCCGTATACAAACTCGTCAGGCGTTTCGCTTACGGGTTATAACGACTACAAATACACTTTCGTAGCACCCACGACATGGTCGCAGGTGGACGCACCGTTCGTAACATTTGCCCAGGCCTCGGGCTGGGGAACATCGGCTGTGCTTGCAACCGTGCTTGCGAACGCGAGAGAGTTCCAGTGGCAGACAAATTTCTACGCCACGGCCGGTACTACAACCGCGGAACTCTGGATAGATCAGATATATGTCTACGGGTGTACGTCATGCCCGGCAACGGCAACGCCTAC
>JAJFUW010000146.1 GCA_021372235.1 Spirochaetia bacterium | reverse complement strand
CATATGATACTTTTAACGCGAACCTGTCAATTCGTTCTTTCGTTTCCGCTAAAACTTTGCTATTATTCTTCATGGGGATTCCTCCTTTTTGGGGAAACTCTTTCCCCTCTTTTTTTAACCAAAAAGAGTATACAAGCGGGGGAATCCCTTTTTAAATCTTTATCTTTGGTTTTTCCTTACTTCACAAGACTTTTCTGCGTTTTGCCCCGAAAAAACTGGAGAAACTCCAGTTAATAAGTGCGGTTAATGATTTGGTTTTTGTGTTGTATTATAAAAGGATTTTTGCGGTTGTTTTCCGTTGAACAGCGGAGACAAAAGACAAGAAACAAAAGTAGAACCCCGATTTTGTACTTTTGCTTTACTCTCATCTCTTTTATACTTTTCACATACCCTCAAAATGAAACCGGCGGGCTTAAAGCCCGCCGGTTGTGAGTGTTGTTATCAGATTAAGCTTTGGTTACGTTGGCTGCCTGCGGTCCTTTTGCGCCCTCAACTACGTCAAAGTTGACCTCTTCGCCCTCTTTTAGGGTCTTGAAGCCGTCACCCTGGATAGCCTGGTAGTGGACAAATACGTCTTTTCCGCCTTCCTGTTCGATAAAACCGTACCCTTTCTTGTCATTGAACCATTTCACTTTTCCTTTTGCCATACGACTGCCTCCAAAAAATTTAAAAATCTTGTAGAACGAATTCTACAACGTGTGTAAAATATTATCACCGTAGAGCGCCCGTGTCAACCGTTTTTTCCCTCCTGACGGTCTCCGCCACCATGCCAAAAACCGCGTCTTTGTCCGCCAGTTCGAAATTCTTTTCCCTGCGGAGCTTTACCTCCACCTTGCCGTCCTTGAAGTTCTTTTCCCCCACCACCACGCGCAGGGGGAACCCTATCAGGTCCGCGTCCTTGAATTTCACCCCGGGTGATATGTCGCGGTCGTCTATGATGACGTCAACGCCGGCGGCTTTTAAATCCGTGTATAGTTTCTCCGCATATTCCATTCCCTCGGCGTATTTCACGTTAACCGGCACCACGGCCACTTCGTAGGGCGCAATTGCCATGGGCCAGATAATGCCGTTCTCGTCGTTGTTCTGCTCTATGGCCGCGGCCACGACGCGCGTTACCCCTATTCCGTAGCACCCCATCACCATCAGCTGAGATTTTCCCGTCTCGTCGAGGTAAGTTGCCTTCATGGATTTGGAATATTTTGTTCCGAGATAAAAAACATGCCCCACCTCTATGCCCTTCTGCTCGTTCAGTATGCCGCCGCATTTGGCGCACCTGTCGCCCTTTTGCGCCTTTGCAAAATCAGCCGCAAGGTTTTCCTGGTAATCCCTGCCGCGGTTGACCCCGGTATAATGGTAATCCTGCTCGTTGCCGCCCGTGACCGTGTTCTTTAACCCGGCCACTGTATCATCAATGGCCAGCCGGATGCCCTTTTCACGCAGGTTTATCGGCCCGGCAAAACCGACGGGCGCCCCTGTTTTTTCCAGTATCTCCTCTGGCGTTGCGAGCCTTATCTCATTGGCTCCCAGGACGTTCTTTAACTTGACCTCGTTTATCTCCCTGTCGCCGCGCATAACCGCGCCCGCCATCTTTTTTTCATCGACTATGTAGAGAATGGTCTTGGCCGTCTCTTCCGGTTTCTTCCCCAAAAATGCCGCCAGTTCCCCGACCGTTTTTATATTTGGCGTGTGTACCTTTGTGAGCGGTTCTTCCGCCGCGGTTTGCGGTTCAGGTTTTGCAAATACGGCCTTTTCCATGTTCGCGGCATAGCCGCATTTTTCATTTTCACAGTAGATTATGGTGTCCTCTCCGGTCTCGGCCAGAACCATGAACTCGGCCGACATGTTCCCGCCTATGGCTCCGGAATCCGCCTCGACAGGACGGTATTTGAACCCTATCCTTTTGCATATCCTGTTATAAGTGTCAAACATTATCTTATAACTTTCCATCGCCGCCTTTTCGTCGCGGTCAAATGAATAGGCGTCCTTCATTATGAATTCGCGGGCGCGCATCACGCCGAAACGCGGCCTGATCTCGTCGCGGAACTTTACCTGTATCTGGTAGAGATTCACGGGCAGTTGTTTATAGGAATTTATCTCCCTGCGCACGAGGTCCGTGATGACCTCCTCGTGGGTCGGCCCCAGTGCGAACTGATTATCGTGCCTGTCAGTTATCCTCATCATCTCCCTGCCGTACACAGCCCAGCGCCCGGTCTCCTGCCACAACTCCGCCGGGGATAACACGGGCAACATCACTTCCTGCGCCCCTGATGAGTTCATCTCCTGTCTGATGATGTTCATGACCTTTGACACGGACCTCAACCCCAGCGGAAGCAGGTCGTATATGCCGGCTCCCAGTTTTTTTATCATGGCCGCGCGCAGCATATATTTATGCGAGACCGTCTCGGCCTCTTTCGGGGTTTCCCTTATGGTGTTGATAAGCGCGTTCTTCCATCTCATATAGATTCTCCTGTATTTGCCGGAACGGCATTTTTGTCCTTAATAGATTCTGCCTTTAACTTATATTTTTAATTTGTATAAAATAGCGCGGGCCGCAATATGCCCGCGCCACTTTATACATTAGGGAAATACTTTGCTATGTCCGCCTTTACCCTGTCTGCCTTTATCGTGTCGCCCTTTGCCGTGTATTCCGCCGCTACTCTGTCATACATTTCCCTGGCCTTGAACAGGTTCCCTGTCTCCAGGTAGCACCTTGCCAGCGGCTCCGTTATTAGAGGGTCGTCAGGGAAATCCGCGTAAAGCGACCGGTATTCCACAAGGGCCTTTTGCCAGTTTTTCGTGCTTATATAAACCCTCGCGCAACGCAGCAGTACGGCCTTTGTTTTATCGTCCATTTAATCCCGGCTTTTCAGCAATTTATTGAGCTCGCTTCCGAAAACTTTCAACAGGTCATTTTTCGGCACCCTTTTTATTATGATTCCTTTTTTGAAAATCAACCCTATGCCGCGGCCTCCGGCCACGCCTATGTCGGCCTCCCTTGCTTCGCCGGGCCCGTTGACCGAGCATCCCATGACAGCTATTTTCAGACTTTTATCCACGTTCATCGTCATCTCTTCGACCCTGTGGGCCAGTTTTATGACGTCTATCTCCGTGCGCGCGCATGTCGGGCACGATATTATCTCGACGCCGCGCCGGCGCAGGTTCAGGGCTCCCAGGATGCGGTAGGCCGCATAGACCTCTTTTTCCGGTTCCGCGGTGAGCGAGACGCGCAGCGTGTCGCCGAGGCCCGAGTAAAGCAGAACCCCGAGCCCGATGGAGGATTTTATGATGCCTCCCAGCTCCGTTCCCGCCTCTGTTATACCGATGTGCATGGGGCAGTCCGTGTATTTTGCCGCGAGTTTATACGCGTCTATGGTGGTAATAATGTCGGAGGATTTCAGTGATATTACAATGTCCCGGAAGCCGTTCTTTTCAAAAAATCCCAGGGACTCCATCAGCGAAGCGACCATACGGTCGGCCCTGCCGTTGCCGGAACGGTGTGTCAGTTTAAATGCCGCGTTTTCCTTCAGCGAACCGGAGTTAACCCCGACCCTGATGGCGATACCTGCTTTTTTTGCGGCCTTTATCACGGCTTCCAACTTTTCAACCGAACCTATGTTTCCCGGGTTTATGCGTATCTTGTCCGCGCCGTGCTCTATGGCCGCAAGCGCCAGTTTATAGTCATAATGAATATCGGCGACCAGGGGTATCTTTATGTCCTTTTTTATCTTTGAAAGCGCAGCGGCCGATTCCATGTCCGGGATGCCGCAGCGTATAATCTCACAGCCGGCTTCCTGGAGCCGCCTTATCTGGGCAACCGTTTTTTTTACATCCTTTGTTTTCGTACTGCACATGGACTGGACGGCAACGGGGTTTCCGCCTCCAATCTCCATGCTGCCGATGCGTACCTTGCGTGTTGTCATAAATACCTCTTGGAATATTTAAGCCAAAAGTAAAGCAACAACGGAGCCGGTCCCGGTTTTCCTCCCGGCTTCCGGCTCCGGCTCGTTCCCTGTTGCTATCCGCCGCTGATAATCCTCATTATATCGCTGTAAGTAACAAATACAATGAGTGCCATGACCAAAAACCATCCTATTTCCATCATGACTTCCTGCACCTTGAGCGGCACCATCCTGCCGGTTACGCCCTCTATCAGGAACATGAGTATCAGACCTCCGTCAAAAGGGACCAGCGGGAGCAGGTTAAAAATAGCGAGGTTTATGTTTATTATGGCTATTAAAAGCAACAGGTTCACGATTCCTGTTTTGGCTACTTTGTAGGCTATCTGCGCCACGCCTATGGGGCCCGCCACGTCAGGCTCTATCTTGCGGGTGATCATCTTGCCGACTGATTTCACGGTCAACTCGGTGAAGTACCAACACTGTGCCGCGCCTTTTTCGAGCGACTTGAGCGGTCCGTATGTTTCTTTTACGACGCTGCCGGCCGGTATTATGCCCAGCAGATAGGACTCCGTGTTTTTTTTATCCCTGTCCTGTGTCACTTCTTTTTTTGGGCTCAATTTTATCTTCCGTGTTACGGCCCCAAAATCGCCGTTCTGCGATTCCAGTTCAACCGTAATCTCAGAGCCTTTTGAGGCGTTGACCGCGGCCGTGACATCTTCCCAGTATTGTATCTTTTTGCCGTCTATGGAAATTATCCTGTCCCCTTTTTTCATACCCGCAGCCTCGGCCGGATAACCTTTTTTCAGTTCTTCCACAACCGGTATGTATGCCAGCGGCGATATGCCTATGACGGGTTTTGTCTTTTTTTCCTTCAGCAGGTCCTCATACTCCTCGGTCTTCGGGATTATGGTGAAAGCGATTTCCTTTCCGCCGCGCAATGCCCTGACGGATATCTCCCCTTTTGACTCCGCGACCCGCTCGCTTATCTCGTTCCAGTACCTGATCTTCGTGCCGTTCACCTCTGTTATCGTGTCGCCTCTCTGCATCCCGGCCGCATACGCGGGGTACCCTTCCTTGACCTCGTCTATGACGGGTTTTAATGTCTCCGTGCCCGCCAGATATACGACCCACATGAGGAACACGGCAAATACCGCGTTCATGGTGACGCCCGCAACAGATATGGCGATTTTTTTCCAGATCGGCTGCTGCAGGAACCCGCCTTCCACCGGTGCCGCGGATGCCTCAGCCGGGTTCTCGCCGGCCATCTTGACGTAACCTCCGAGGAAAAAAAACAGGGCAATGATATACTCGGTCCCGTTTTTTTTAAACGACCACAGCGTGGGTCCCCAGCCTATGGCGAATTTCTCCACGGTTATCCCGAGTCTTTTTGCCGTCAGAAAATGGCCCAGTTCGTGCACAAATATGGTCAGTCCTATCGTTACAACTATGTAAATTATCTCAAGCATCTATCATTGCCTCCGTGTCCGCGCGCGCCGCAAGGTCCGCCTTTAGTATGGCCTGCAGGTCCGGATTTTTTACATTCACGTGCTTTTGCATCGCGCGCCTGACGTAATATGGTATGTCGTTATATTTTATCCTGTTGTTCAGGAAACTGCGTACGGCCGTTTCGTTTGCCGCGTTCATGCGCGCCGGCATGGTCCCGCCCGCGATACCGGCCTTTAACGCCAGTTTGAAACACGGGAAACGCGAGAAATCCACCCTAAAGAACTCGAGTTTTTGGATATCGTACAGCGCCATGGGTTTTATCACGCCCTGCCTGCGCTCCGGGTATGTCAGCGCATAGAGAATCGGCAGCCTCATGTCCGGGTGCGACATCTGGGCTATGATAGAACCGTCGATGTATTCCACCATGGAATGTATCACCGACTGCGGATGGATGACCACCTCTATTTTTTCAAAAGGCAGGCCGAACAGGTGATGCGCCTCTATCACCTCGAGCCCCTTGTTCATGAGCGTCGAGGAGTCTATGGTTATTTTTTTGCCCATTTTCCACGTCGGGTGCCGCAATGCCTGCGCCGGGGTTATGGACTTTAACTGCGACGGCTCCATGTCCTTGAACGGCCCGCCCGACGCCGTTATGATGAGCCGTTTGACATCCTGCGGCCTGTTGCCCTGCAACGCCTGGAATATTGCCGAATGTTCGGAATCCACCGGTATGATGCGCGCGCCGTATTTTTGCGCCGCCTTCATCACTATCGAGCCCGCCATTACCAGCGCCTCTTTGTTTGCCATGGCTATTTTTTTGCCGGCACGCACCGCGGACAATAGCGGCAGTATCCCTACGGCCCCGACAACCGCCAGAAGTATAATGTCGGCTTCTTTTAGAGCCGCTATTTTGATGAGCCCTTCGGTCCCGGCGAGCACCTTTGTGGAGCGGGACGCCTTTTTTATGACTCCGGCCTTTTCCGGGTTCCCTATCACGGCGTATTTTGGCCTGAATTTTTTCACCTGCGCGGCCAGTTCCTGCGCGTTCTCGTTGGCGGAAAGCGCCAATACCCTGCAGTCTTTCAGCGGGCCGTTGGTAAAAAGGTCAAGTGCGGACTTTCCTATGGAGCCTGTGGAGCCGAGGATCACTACGCTTTTCATAAAAACTCCGGGTATAAAGTTTTAAACTTTTGATATCAGAATAACTGCGTAACGTATACGATGTAAAGGTAAAGCACCGGGCTGTTGAACAACGCCGAGTCGATCTTGTCCAGCACGCCTCCCATTTCCGGCAGCAGATTTGAGGAATTCTTTACACCGCAGTAACGCTTGATGACGGAAGCGGTCAGGTCTCCTAACTGACCCATGACCGCCAGCAGAACCGCGAGTATGATGAGGTGGATGAGCGTATTTGGCCCCAGTATGTCCTGCGGCAACCAGGCATATTTTGCGATGACCGTGGCGATGACGTTTATTATGACGCCGCCCAGGCAGCCTTCTATTGATTTGCCGGGCGATATCTCGGGTATGAGTTTGTGTTTGCCAAAAAAAGACCCTGCAAAATAAGCGCCGGCGTCATATATGAGAGTCAAAAAGAACAGCAGGAAAATCCAGTAGTACCCGTTTTCCATCAGGCGCAACTGCAGGGCAAAGGAACCAAGTATCGATATGTACATGAGCGGGAAGGCCGTGGCTCCCGTGCGCGTAAAATTGTCCGGTTTGCGCGAAAATATTACGAGTATGAACAGCAGCAGTATCAGGCAGGCCCATGCCGAGATAAAAAGCATTTTTGGGTAGTCCATGATGATGATGATGTACATGATGATGCCGAA
The DNA here is from genome assembly GCA_021372235.1 of Spirochaetia bacterium. Lineage (GTDB taxonomy): Bacteria > Oederibacteriota > PGYV01 > PGYV01 > Palsa-1178 > JAJFUW01. The sequence goes on along the minus strand of JAJFUW010000146.1, from coordinate 57,348 downwards.
CAGGGCGCCCGGGGACCTGTAGGGTTTGAGCCCTTTTTTCATGAGCATGTTGTAGACTTCGACGAGCGCCGCCGTCAGTGCGGCCACCGCGGTTATTATGAACGGATACGGGCTGTTGAAAAATATCAAAAACGCCAGCGCCGGTACGAGGAAAAGAGAGAGCAGCAGCCTTGTTTTCATTTTGCCTCCACCCCGCCGTAACGCCTTTCACGGCCGGAATATTCTTTCAGGGCTTTCAAAAGCTCTTTTTTACGGAAATCTGGCCACAGAACCCTGGTCACATAGAGTTCCGAGTAAGCCAGCTGCCACAGCAAAAAATTCGATATTCTCATCTCGCCGCTTGTGCGGATCATAAGGTCGGGGTCCGGCATGCCTTTTGTATAGAGCCTTTCCGTTATGGCCTTTTCATCGAGTGCGTCCGGGCTCAACCTTCCATTTTTAACATCATCGGCAACCTGCCTGACCGCGGCCAGTATCTCCATGCGGGAACCGTAATTCAACGCCAGTATGAGGTTTAAACCGGTATTTTTTGATGTTTTTTTCTTTGTCTCTTCCAGTTTTTTCGCCAGTCCTCCGGGCAGCCTTGAAATGTCGCCGATGGTGTGGAACCTGACGTTGTTTTTCATCATTGTGGAAAATTCGGAGTCTATATAATTGTTGAGGAGTTTCATCAGAAAACCGATCTCTTTTTTCGGCCGTTTCCAGTTTTCCGTCGAAAAGGCGTAAAACGTGAGGTATTTGATTCCGAGTTCAACGCATGCTTCTGTGACGGCGCGTACCGATTTTGCGCCCTCAACATGCCCCATAAAACGCGGCATATTCCTTTTTTTAGCCCACCTGCCGTTGCCGTCCATGATGACGGCCAGATGTACCGGAATCTTAAAACGTTTGGTCACTGCAGCCACTTCCCATTTTTTTCCGTGCCGGTTCTTTTAACCGGCACGGGAAAAAATTTATATAGTCATCAGTTCCTTTTCTTTTTCCTTTACCATGTTGTCAATGTCAGTTATGTATTTGTCCGTTACCTTCTGAATGCGGGCCTCCGCGTTCTTCAGGTCATCCTCGGATATCTGTTTGGCCTTTTCCTTTGCCTTGGCCGCCTCATTTGATTCCCTGCGTATGTTGCGCAGGTCAACTTTTGACTCTTCCGCCATTTTTTTGACCTTCTTGACCATGTCTTTCCTGGTCTCTTCGGTCAAATCAGGGAATTTCACTTTCAGCGAGTCTCCGGTGTTCACTATCGACAGGCCGAGGTTAGCTGCCATGATGGCTTTTTCTATCTCGGATACTGAGCCTTTGTCCCATGGCTTTATATCTATGGTCTTGGCCTCTATGACAGCCACTGACGCCACCTGATTTATTGGCATCTGGTTGCCGTAATACGTGACCCTCACGCCGTCCAGAACGGCTGTCGACGCCCTGCCCGTCCTTATGTTCCCGAGTTCCTTGTGGAAATGCTCGACTGATTTTTTCATCTTTGTTTCAAGTTCCGCGTATATCTTTTCCATCAGAGACCCTCCTCTACCTTATTATCGTGCCTATCTTTTTCCCCTCAACTGCCTTTTTTATCGAACCTTTTTCATTCAGATTAAACACAATGAGCGGTATGTGGTTGTCCATGCAGAGCGATATGGCCGCCGAATCCATCACTTTGAGGTTTTTGTTCAGGACCTCGATATATTTTAATTCATCGAATTTTTTCGCGTTCTTGTCCAGTTCCGGGTCGCCCGTGTAGACGCCCGACACCCTGGTGGCTTTCAGCACTACCTCGGCGTTTATCTCCGTGGCGCGCAGTGCCGCCGCCGTGTCAGTGGTAAAATACGGATTGCCCGTGCCGCCGCCAAATATCACAACACGCCCTTTTTCGAGATGGCGCACCGCCCTGCGTCGTATGTAAGGCTCTGCTATCTCCTGCATCTCGATTGCGGTCAAAAGACGCGTTTTGACGCCCATCTGTTCCAGGACATCCTGCAGGGCCATGCCGTTTATAACGGTTGCGAGCATACCCATATAATCTCCCACAACGCGTTCTATTTTGAAATTTTTCCCCCGGCCGCCGCGAAATATGTTCCCGCCGCCTATGACAACGGCCACCGAAACACCCATTTCGCTCACTTCTTTTATATCGCAGGCTATGGAGTAAACGGTGTCGTAATCAATGCCCGAACTTTTATCCCCGGCCAGAGCTTCCCCTGAGATTTTGAGCATTATACGTTTGTACTTTGTTGCGGATTTACCTTTTGTCATGCAGAACCTCCGCAGTAGCGTAGTGATAGAGACCGGAAACCGGAGGCTGAAAAAACACCCGTCCCATTTCCCGGCCGTATCACTTGCGCATTATAAGGTCCGGAGATGGATCCGGGGCAATGCTCCCGTCTCCGGTCTCCGGTCTCTGATATCCGCTCCTATATCTCCCCTAACACGAACCTCGCGAACCTTTTTACCACTATGTTCTCGCCTATCGTGCCTATCTTTTCCTTCACGAGTGTGTCGACGCTCTTTGTGTCGTCCTTTATGTACGGCTGTTCCAGCAGGCAGAAATCCTTATAGAATTTTTCAAGTTTGCCGTCGATTATTTTGGCTATGACCTGCGGCGGTTTCTTCTGGTCCGCCATCTGGGCCGCGTATATCTCTTTTTCCTTCGCTACCACCTCTGCCGGAACATCTTCACGCCTTACCCAGCGCGGCGACATCGCCGCGACCTGCATGGCGACCTCTTTGCAGAGTTCCTCAAACTCGACGGTGCGCGCCACAAAGTCGGTCTCGCAGTTTATTTCCACCATTGTTCCGACCCTGCCGCCGCCGTGGATATAGGCGTACACAAGCCCCTCTTTTACCTTGCGGGAGGTCTTTTTGTCGGCAGAGGCTATGCCCTTCTGCCTCAGTACTTCGGTGGCTTTTTCCATGTCACCGTTGGTCTGCTTTAACGCATTCAGGCAATCGTTCATGCCCGCGCCGGTTTTTTCGCGCAGGTCCTTGACCAGATCCTTTGATATTTCAGCCATGACACTTCTCCTTGGAATATTGTAATTATATTTTTAATGTTTCAGATTTCAGTTTTAATCTGCCTTTACTTCGTTTCTTCCGGTTTTGCCGCCGGTGTCTCGGGTTTTTCCACGAATACCTGGCTGTAATCGGTCGTGTCCTTTTTCTGGGCCGATATCTTGTCTTTTTCCTCGGCTGATTCCGCGGCCGCCGCATCAGCGGCTATCGCCGCGGCTTCGGCTTCCTGTTTTAATACCAGTTCCTTTTCCTTTTCCATCGCCACTTTTTCCTCGATGATGGTGTCTGCGATTATCTTGCACATCAGGCGGACGGCGCGTATGGCGTCGTCGTTGCCGGGGATGAGGCAGTCAATCGGGTCGGGGTCACAATTGGTGTCGACTATCGCGATGGTCGGGACCTTGAGCCTGTTGGCCTCGCGGATCGCGTTCTCTTCCCTCTTGGTGTCTATTACGAATATCGCTCCGGGCATGCCTTTCATGTCCTTTAATCCGTCAAGGTTTTCCTTCAGCTTTTTGAGTTCTTTCTGCATGTTCATTTTTTCCTTGATTGGATAGCGCTCGAACTCGCCGCGCGTTTCCATGTCCTCGAGCTGTTTTAAACGGTCAATCCTTTTGCTGATGGTTGTGTAGTTGGTGAGCGTGCCGCCCAGCCAGCGCGAGCAGACGTAAGGCATGCCGCAGCGCATGGCCTCTTCCTTGATGGCGTCCTTTGCCTGTTTCTTGGTGCCGACAAAAAGGATGACCTGGTTCTTGCGGATGATGTTTTTGACATAGGTGACGGCGTCCTTGGTGTACTTCAGTGTCTTCTGAAGGTCGATGATGTAGATGCCGATACGCGCCGCGAAAATGTAAGGCTTCATCTTGGGATTCCAGCGTTTGGTCTGGTGTCCGAAATGGACGCCGGATTCGAGCAGGGCTTTCATGGAAATCTGGGGCATGGTAATTCCTCCTTAAGGTTTTCACCTCTGTTCCCTTCACACTGCCGGCGCCTCGGAACTCAAAGCCCCAAGGACCATGCCGGCCTATCCGGAAACATGCGTTTTTTAAGGCGGCTAATGCCGCCTTTTGTAATTCCGAACGATAATAACAAAAATAACGCTTTTGTTCAAGGTTTTTTTTGACAAAACAGGCCGTGGAATTGTTTCGGATGGCGTTACGCCCAAAAAAAGCCTTATTTTTATGCTGTTTTTAGGACGAAAATTAAGGTTGTCAGGCCTAAAAACAAAATAATAAAACCTGTATTAAGACTGCCGACCGGTAAAAAATAACCCGGCACCGCCATCGCTGTCACGCCGATTGCAGTTGCCGCAATAGTGCCGCCTTTTCCCAACCTACATCAACCTGAACAGCAATATGTCTATGACTTTTGACAGCGGGCTTGAGCTTTTTACCCTTGCCCCGCATGTGCCGCAAAATTTTGCCCCGTGTTTTACCATGGCGCCGCATGCCGGGCAGACCTTGCCTGACGGCATTAGTATGCTCTCCACGCGCAGCAATATCCAGAGAAGCGCCAATACGCCGCCTGCTATCAGGGCAATGATGTAAAGTTTGTCAAATTTTATGTACGCAAAAGCGGCCAGGGATTCAAACACCAAAAACAGTAAGCCAAACACTACGTCTTTTGCCTTCATCTTACCCTCCGTTTATAAACCGTATTTTTTTACTCTGGCCATGAATGTGGCCCTGTTTATCTTTAAAAGTTCCGCGGCTTTCAGTTTGTTGCCCCCGGTCTCTTTGAGCGCCTGCTCCAGCAGTTTCTTTTCGTACTCGTCCATCCTGGCGTTCAATCCCTCTCCCGCTACCGGGTTGCTGCCGGACGCCCGGACGTCGTAGGGCACGTCATGCGCGTCCAGCATCTCGCCTTCGGCCATGACGAGCATCCTCTGTATTATGTTCTCGAGTTCCCTGATGTTGCCCGGGTACGGGTAGGCAGTCATGATATCGAGCGCCTCTTTTGTAATACCTTTGACACTGTAATTCGAGTGTTCCGCGTATTTTATTATGAAGTTCTCTATCAGCGCCGGGATGTCCTCCCTGCGCTCGCGCAGCGCCGGCATGTTTATCTCCACAACGTTGAGCCTGTAGTATAGGTCCTGCCTGAATTTCCCCTCGGCAGTCATGGCCTTTAGGTTCTTGTTGGTGGCCGCGATGACGCGCACGTCTATCTTTATCGTCTTTTCTCCGCCGACCCGTTCGAACTCCTTTTCCTGCAGTACGCGCAGGAGTTTTACCTGCAGTTCCAGCGGCAAATCCGCTATCTCGTCGAGGAATATAGTGCCTTTGTCCGCCAGTTCGAACCTTCCTTTTTTTGCGGAGAACGCGTCGGTAAAAGCCCCTTTTTCATGGCCGAAAAGTTCCGATTCCAGCACGCCCGGCGCGAGAGCGGCACAGTTCACTTTTATGACCGGACTTTCCCTGCGCTCCGAGAGGCGGTGTATCTCCTCGGCTATCAATTCCTTGCCCGTACCGGACTCTCCGGTGATGAGCACGGCCGCGTCGCTGGCCGCAATCTTGCGCGCCCTCTCCAGCACCGTGGCTATTATTCCGGAAGCCCCTGTTATCTGCCGTTTGGACAGAGACCTTAAATACGCGTTCTCTTCCTTTATTTTTTTGGACCGCAGTATCTTCGCGGCCTGCAGCCTGATCTGGTCAATAGAAAATGGTTTTGTGATGAAATCCGCCGCACCCTGTTTCATGGCCTCCACGGCCTTATCAACGGTCCCATAGGCTGTTGCGACGATCACCTCGCACGAGGGATTCTCCCTCCTGGCCGCCTTTAGGACCTCAATGCCGTCGGCTTCGGGGAGTTTTAAATCCGTGATGACGAGGTCAAACGAGGCTGCATTGAGCTTCTCAAACCCCTCCTCGGCGGATTGAGCTTCCGATACCGAATATCCCTGTGTTGAGAGCGCCTCTTTCAGAACCCCGCGCAGTGCGTCATTGTCCTCGACTACCAGTATATCGTACACAATTGCCTCCGTTATTACAGTGTTATCGTGACCTCTGTCCCCGTGCCTCCGGCGGATTGCACCGTTATGTCCCCACCGTGTATCTCCTTGATTATCCGGTATGATATTGCGAGACCCAGGCCCGTGCCGTCCTTTTTGCCCGAGACAAACGGCTGGAATACCCTCTGTTTTACGTTCTCGGGCATGCCTCTGCCGTTGTCCTTTACGGTTATCACGCTCCTGCCGGACTCTTCCTTTATCGAAATCTCCACCCTGCCTCCGGCCGGGCCGAGCGCCTGCCACCCGTTTGTTATTATATTGTAAAGCGCCTTTTTCAGCAAGTACGGGTCCACCCTTTTTTTATCCTGCGTCGGGCCGTAATTTTTTACCGCCACTTTCCTTGCCTCCTGCGGCAGTTCCTCCATGAGTGAATCAATAAGCGAAGACAGGCTGACATCCTGCCAATCCGGGGTGAATTCCCTGGTATAAGCCAAAAAGTTGTTCAAAAATTCGTTCATTTTTATCGTGTTTTTTACTATGTCATCCGCCTTTTTCCTTATTGCCTCGTCCGCTGTTTTTTCCCTGATGAGTTCTCCGTAACCGGATATAACCCCGAGCGAATTGCGTATCTCATGCGCAACGCCTGCCGAGAATTCTCCGACGGTGGCCATCTTTTCCCTCTCCTCAAAGTATGCCTTTAGCTCCAGTTTCATCACGTCCAGGTTGCCCGCGAGCTGTGATATCTCGTCCCCGCCTTCTACCGAAATGTTCTCGCTGAAATTGCGTTTTGCTATCTCGTTTGCCTTTTTTACCAGTTTCTCAATCCTGCCGGTTATGCCGCGGGAGACAGTGAAGCTCAAAAACATGGCAAACACGACCGCAAGAAGCCCCATAAAAAAGATAAACCTGCCGTATTCCTCCAGGTACGCGACATAATCCGCCTCAGCCTCGATGCCGATGACCCATTTTACCGCCATCTCCTCTCCATCGTCCACGAAAGGAACATAGCCTGTTTTGTAAAATTTCCTTCCTTCTCCGGGGTACGCCGGCGACGATGTGACTTTTCCTTCAAACGCCCTGTCTATGGCGGACCGGTTCAGGTTGAGGAATTGTTTTTCCTGCTTACCGAGGGTCGAAAGCACTATCTTTCTGTTGTCCCCGATTATCAATATGTCCCTGGCCCGGGTTATCTCTTTTAACCGCGTCATTTTTTTCATGTATTGCGCGTAAACTTGCCCCCGTCCGGCAAATGTTATTATATCGTCCTGCTTTATTGTGTTGGCGATGAGCTCGCCGGCAGTTACCAGCCTGTTCTCCATCTCCTGTTCCATTTTGTTGCGGATCATGTTAAAGGTAAACAGGCCGTAAACGGTTATGATGACGGCCGAACCGCCGATGAAATAGAGCATTATCCTGGAACGGATTGTTTTTATTGACATCTTTGCCGCTCAGGACAATTAATAATTAATAATGAATAATTAATAATACAACCTCCATTATTTCAGCCCTTTTGTCTCTTTTGAACCATATTCTTAATCGCCGTTAATATTCTTATCAATTCCTCGCAATCATCGATGAGCGTTGCCGCCCTTTCCTTCATAATAAAGCCACTGTCACGAAGCAGCCTCAGACAATAATGTGTCTCCCTTGCTTCTTTATAGGCGATTGATATCTTGGTAAAGAAATCCCTGCCTGTTTGTCCGCCTGTTGGTTCTTACACATTAGCACCGCTTGATGTGCCTGCTTTGAGCAGTTGTTTTGAAAGCACATATTCTTTTCTTTCAAAACAAAGGTATTTGTAAATCTCAATGATGGCCAAAGCAAAGGCGTAACTTTTACGCAAAATAACATTGTCTTTCATATTCTCCCCTATTTATGAGCCAAAAAAAGTTCTGCACTTCATCATCAATTATTAATTGTTTTTAGCGCCTTTAGTATCTCATCCTTCTGACGTTTATTGAGGAAGTCCGCCCTCTTATCCCCCGATTGGATTGCCCCGACCAGGTCTGAACGGTCCTTAAACTCATTATATATCATATAGAGCGTTTTTTCCCCAATAAACTTGATGTCGTCAAAAACCGACTTTTTCATCTTTTTATTTGCCAGCTTCGTGCGCAAAGAGTTCGCGAACCTGTGTGCCTCGTCGCGCGCCCTCATCAGCAGGAATCTGCCCCTGGTGCCCGGATCCTTTGCTTCGTTGTCATGGGGGAAAAAAACCATTTCATGCTCTTTTGCCAGGCCTATGACCGGTATATCCACGCCCACCGTATCCAGCGCGTGCTTTGCGGCGTTCACCTGGCCTATGCCGCCGTCTATCATGAGCAGGTCCGGGAATTTCCCGCCTTCGGCCTTCAATCTTGAATACCTGCGCTGTACAACCTCTGCCACTGATGCAAAATCATCCACCTGCCCGACCGTCTTTATCTTAAAATGCCTGTACTGCGCCCTGTCAGGTTCGCCGTTTTTGAACACCACAAGCGAACCCGCCATATGATCGCCTGATGAGTGCGAGATATCCACCGCCTCGATCACGGAAGGCATAGCCTCCAGTTTCAGGCTCTCTTTGAGTGCCTCCATCTGCAGGAGATACTCCTTTTTTATGTTCGTCTTTTTTTCCTCCATCTTTTCCGTGCTTTTTGACCTCTCAACCAGGTTTTCCATTACCATATCGAGCAATCTGTCCTTTTTGCAGAACCGCAGCTTAACGCCCCTGTCTCTGAAAATGTATTTCGCTACTTCGGTCTCGACCGCGCCCTCAGGCAGGACCACGTCCCGTGCAGTGGATATGTTTCTGGAGTAATACTGTGCGAGGAATATCTCGAGAGGATTTTCGTTCTCAGGCATACCGTTAAAAACATTCACTGACTTGCCCACAAGCCTGCCGCGCCTTATGTTGAAAACCCCGAAATAATAAGACCCGTTACGGTAAAGGAAATTGACCACGTCCGTGTCCGTCTCGTCCTGCGTCACGACCTTCTGTTCCTTCATTATCTCTTCCACTGCCTTTATGGAATCGCGGGCCTCGGCCGCTTTCTCATATTTTTTCGCGGCCGCTGACTCCTCCATCTCTTTTTTCAGTTCCTCCAGCACCGGCTTGTAATTGCCGTCGAGGAACTCCCTCACCAATTTTACCCGGTCGTCATACTGCTCACCCGTCACATAGCCGACGCACGGGGCCGCGCACAGGCCTGTGTCATAATAAATGCACGGCCGTTTCAGCGGCTTGCCGGTGAGGTCGAGCGTGCACTGCCGTATCCTGAACATCCTGTAGATGAGTTGGACCACCCTTTTGGCGTCGAGGGCGTAATAGGGCCCGAAATAGACGTCACCTCTGCCCCTGGCGTTGCGGGTTACATAGACCCCGGGATATTTATCGCCGTACGCTATTTTTATGAAAGGATATGACTTGTCGTCCTTTAACAGGATGTTGTATTTTGGTTTGTGCTGTTTGATGAGGGTATTCTCGAGTATGAACGCCTCGAGTTCGGTCAGGGTCACTATAAAATCAAGGTCCGCGATATTGCCGGAGAGCTGTTCTGTCTTGATGTCCTTTTTGGAGGAGGAGAAATATGAACGCACGCGGTTGCGCAAAACCTTTGCTTTGCCGATGTAGATTATATCGCCGGATGAGTTTTTAAATATATAAACGCCGGGTTTTTCGGGGAGGGAACTCAGAATATCCTTATCCAAATGTTACCCCGCAGCCTATTTTTTTACCAATTGCACTATCAAAGGGCGGAGCGTTGGCAGTTCCTTTTCTTTTACCTTCATATATACATTACCTCTTCCATAATGCATTTGCCGATTTCCGGTTTTAGGGCTATCCTGGTCACTATATCGACTTTGGCTCCCGGTTTATCCTCGAGATAGTGTTTCATTTCTATTACATCAAACAAACTCATTGTGTCATCCGAAAAGTCAACCAAAATATCCATATCACTTTTTTCATCCTGGTCTCCCCTGGCAAACGAACCGAAAATGCCGATTTCCCCGACTTTAAAACGGTCCTGAAGATAGGCCCGTTCTGACATCAATTCAGACCTCAACCTTTCCATATTAAGCATAATAATCCCTCTATATAAAATGTTGTCCCGATTTCTATCCGCCCTTGCCGCCCGTCCTGCGGTTCATGTGGGCAGAACCGTGGCTTTTAAATTTTTTGAAATGCGCCGACTGCTTGAAATGTTCCCAGGGCGCCATCTTTTTTTCCTTGAACTCTTTTGCCTTTGTCTCAAGCGGGGCGCCTTCATTGTGTTCGGTTGTTTCCGCAGGTTTTACATCCTTTTTTTCGTCAGCCATGTGGCCCTCCTGTAACTTTTTTAATATTATAGCACATATAAGGTAGTATACAAGTGCTGAGACAAAAGCAAGGCGGATGCTGTTTTTTTATGTGTAATAAACCCTTTTTTCTGCTAAAATAAGTTTGTAATGATTTGGTATTTATTTGTAATTTGGAATTGATTATGAGGAGGTTTATATGAGCGAGCACGGCACCGCTGCAGCAGTTGAAAAGAACATGACCGCGGTTAACCCGATGAGGTTCTGCGCGGAACTGACCCGCATACAGAACGCCTATGACCTGGATAAAAAACAGGTCAAATATTTCATCAACGGCCGGGAAGCCGCCAGAGGTATCATGGCCCTCATGGTCGACCTCTCGAGCGTGAACGGCATATTCAGCCTGCGCGTTGCCGTTTCCTCTGGCCCGGGGCATGAGGATACGGACCACGAAGAGGCGCTGAAAATAATGGACAAAATCTCAAAAATATAAGGTGTTTCCCGTGATTTCCGTTGGTGTCAGATTTTATCCGTTTCTCTTCCAGTAAAACACCCCGCATAACAGCGCCCCGATTAGAAATATTATAAACGCTTCCCTGATAAAATATGGGAAAACTATCATCAGCACGCCTGTTACCATGAGCCACGCGTTCTGCCTCTTTTTACCCCTGCCAAATACGTATATGCCTAACGTGCCGAACAGCAGGCCTCCAAAAAGTGCGGCTATGGAGAACCCGCCTGTCAACCCGCTTGCGGCGGACGGAACTGCCGCGGAAGCGGTGGCGGTTGTCGGATTTGTAATCGCCTGTATCTGCGCCGCCAGGTCTTCCGCCTCATCACAATAGCCGGCCGGGCACAGGACAAGTACAAATACAAAAAACAGGAATACTTTTTTCATTCTGTCACTCTCTTTGGAGCTGATTTTCTGACAAGCAGTTCGGCCTGCATCACCAGGTTCTGTGCCTCTTTTTTCCCATTCTTGAGTGCTTTAATTATCATATCAACCGCCTCTCTTCCCATTTCTCCAATAGGCTGGCGCACAGTAGTAAGCGGCGGTTCGACCGCCTCGGCTATGTCCATGCCGTCAAACCCTATGACCGCGAGATGATCTGGTATCCTGATGCCTGCGGCGCGAGCCTCTGCCATGAACCCGACGGCTGCCAGGTCGCCTGCCACGCTGAAAATAGAGTCCACTTTTTTTATGTGCCTCTCAAAAGCGTCAAAAGCCATGCGTCCGTTTTCAATATCGTGGGTCCTGACCCTCGCAAACGCGCCGCGCACAGGTTTTACACCGTGCTTTTTCAGGGAATCCTTGAACCCCGAGAGCCTCTCAAATGAGGCCGAATTTTCATCCACAACCTGTCTGTCCAGTATGAGCCCGGGTTTTGTACGTCCGATGGCGGCGAGGTGGGAGCCTGCCATAAAACCGCCCCTGTAATTGTCCACCGTGACGGAAGAGAGCCCCCTGACGCGCCGCTCTATAAACACCACGGGTATGCCGCTTTTTTTTGCGAGCGCCGCGGTTGCGGCGTCTGGAAGAAAACTCAGTGCTATAACGGCGTCGGCGCTTTTTTTTCTTATTATATCCTTCAGTTCATTACTGCTGGCTTTATCGGAATTATCCCTGGGCGAGTGGAAACTGATTGAGTGCCTGTCCATGCCGAGCACGGCCACACGCTCCTCAACACCGCGCGCGACCGCGGAGTTGAACACAGACCCTATCCTGCCGCTGACAAAGGCAATGGTGATTTTTCCCGCTGTATTTTTCCGCACACTTCCCCTCACGTTTTATCTGTTTGTAATAATTATACACCCGTACCGGAATTAATTCACCTATAAATAAAAAAAACCCCGGCTTCCGCCGGGGTTTTTGGGGATTGCTTTACCTCTATTTCCAGCCGTAACTGACCGCTATCCTGTAGACGAGGTCGTTGCTGTCCGTGCTGTTTCCTGTTATGGCGTATGTTCCGGATGTAAATATGCTGGGGTCAAAACATACGTCGAGTTTGAAATCCCCGACGGTCATGTTGGCTCCAATGGCATAATAAACATTCGGTGTTACTGACAGGTCTCCATTAACCTGATAATCCGTGAAGCTTGCCGAGGATATTTCCTGATTAAACTGGTCGGTGTTGCCATTCATCGACAGGCCTTCGGTGCCGGCGCTGGTATAGAGGCTCCATGTGTCGTTAAGTTTTGCCTCGACACCCACATACATCGGGACGTTGACATAGTAGCCTGTACTCCTGGAGCCGTTGTAAACCAGCGTATCAGCAACCCTGTCTTCGGTCTTTGTAGTTTCACCCGGCCGGCCGGTCACTATCAGGGCGGCTCCGCCCTTGACAGTGATGATGTCAGTGACGTTAAAGTCCCTTCCCGCAAAAATGCCGCCCAAATAGTAGGATGAACTATAGGTTGTTACCGTATCGATCTCAAGCGTTCCGTCCATGTTAATGTCCGCCCAGTCCCTGTCAACGCTGGTATCCAGCATGTAACCGATCACCGGGATTACATTGAATCCGCCCGGGTTCAGCCTGGCAACCGCCATGAACGTCCAGTCTGTCTCCGCGTCATCCTCGCTTGTGATGAGCACGTTGGCAGTGTTGTCAAAATCCCTGGTGATATCGTACTCCCCGTACACGCCCAGATAACCCATGAACGTCATGCCCGCTTTCGGCATGTCAATGTTAAATACAGCACCCATGTTCATTTCGTTATTGGTTGTCCTGTCCGGGTTATTCGGGTTGTCTACAACCTGCTTGTTCTCGTAGGAATTTCCGTCCCATCCCACAATAAGCGATCCTCCGAGGCGCATGTCATCCCCGGTGGTGGAATATGCGATGTTTAACACATTTTCATCATCAATCGAAATACCGACGATACCCATACCTGTTATTACAGACGCAAAAACGTTTGCACCGCCATCCGAATACTCCAGGTCAACCGCATTGCCGATGAGATTCAGGTCCGTTGCCAGGTACCTGACAGAAGACAGGCTTCCCGGCGTCAGGACGCCGAACAAATTACTACCGGCAGTGAGCGCCATTTCTTTGGTATAGGTCGTCAATCCGGCAAAAGCGGACACCGCAAAGAGTGCCGTTAATGCCAGTACCAACGCTGTTTTCTTCATTGCGCTTCTCCTTCTTTCAAGATTTTTCGGTGCAATTGCTTACCACTCATAGTGTATGGCAACGCCCGAGTTCAGGTCGCCTATCGAGTTGCCTGTCAGCATGTAAGGTCCGTCGGTCAGGATATCCGGGTTGACAAACAGGTCGAGTATGACCGGCCCGATCCTGCCGCTGATGCCGAGCGTGTACTCTACACCCGGGTTGATTTCCAGATAAGAAGTCGCATCCTCATCAGCCGGCCGCCATGTCCATCCGCTCGTGTCCCTGTTGAAAATTGTCTTTTCATTACGGGCCAGAAGCGCCGTCAACTTTATACCCGCATTGACCTTCCAGTTTTCGTTGATCTTTGCCTCAACAGCGACGTTGAGTGGCATGGAAAATACCGAATCCTCGTAAAAAGAACCGGAATCATAGACGATATACTCATCTTCGTCATCATGGTACCAGTAGGTATGCTTTGCGCTCGCGTCACCTGCTATGTTCAGTCCAAGACTTGTCTTTACGTTCAGCCATTCGGTAGCTTTGCCTGCCTTGCCAACATACGCGTCAAATGCAAGCCTTCCATTTTCATAATTGTAATACTCCTCACTCCACTGATAGGCATAATATTCTTTTTCACCGCCCTTGATCCACTTTAAACCGGCTGTTGCGGAAAGTCCTCCGCCAAAATCAGCCCTGGCGTCAAGGTTGTAGATGTACTTGTTGTTATCCATCCTGTAATCATAGTCCCAGTAGCTCGAATATACGTAGTAGTACACCTCATCGTCAATTTCGTTTGCCAGCGCCGCGCCAAATGCGATGTCAAGCGGCAGACCCACATCAATTGTGGTCCCCAATTTTACGCCCATATACTGCAACGATTCATCGCTCTTAACGGGGGACGCGGAGGACGCATAGAAATTTGCCGGGTCCTTACACTCGTAGTTTTTCCTGTATGTCCCGTAGTCCAGCTGTATGCCCATGCCCATGCCGAAAATTTTGCCCGCATAGTGGCCGCTGTATATGTAAAAATCATGGGTTATATCCACATCTATGTCCATCAGTTCATCGAACGGCGCGGGCTTCATAGCCAGCCCGAACCTGCCGTAGTCTGTCATGACGGAGCCCATTGCATATGTCGAATCAAGGAACGAAAGCCTCTCTATCAAAATAAAGTTCGGCATCAGCGCGTAGTCGCCTACAAATACGCCCGTTCCCTGTATGTTGCCCCTGTCCAGGACGACCGGATAATCCGCCTCGGACAGTGACTTTGTAAGTGTTGTGAGTTCTACGGTATCAGCCGTGCTTTTGTCGGGCGCTTTGTCTGCAGTAGCGGCAAAGGCGGAGCCGGCAAAAAACATACAGCTAACCGCGAAAGCAAGTATCTTTTTCATCAACGTCCTCCGTTTTTTTGTTGTTCATCACAGCCGGACCCAAAAGCCAGGCAGTATGGGTTCATACTATTTCCAGCCGTAGCTTATGCCCACGCTGTAAGCCATGTCACCGCTGTCAGTGCTGCTGCCGGTGACGAGATAGCCGCCACTGATAAGGACCGACGGGTCCAGGCATGCGTCAAGTTTGAAGTCTCCGACTGTCATTGTCGCGCCGATGCTGTAGTCTATCTCCGGCTCTACTGTCATGCCGCCGTTGTTGTACCAGTCAGTGTAGTTATCTGCTGTTGTGTCTTCGTTATACTTGTACGTTGAGTTGCTCATGTCGAACACGTCGCATGAAACACCGGCAAAGAACGCCCATGTGTCGTTGAGTTTTGCCTCAAAATTAACGTTGAAAGGTATGTACAGGCTCAATCCCGTGTTGATCCCCGTGCTGTAAACCGTTGTGTCTGTGACGTTGTTTATCGACTTGCTGTAACTCCCACTGTTGCCGTAGGACGCGATGCCTGCCGCAAGCCTCAAAGTGATGTTGTCGTTGGCCTTGAATTCCTTGCCGACCAGCGCGCCCGCATTCCATGACGATTGGTCGGAGGTGTCTTCATTATCAGTTTCAAGCGTACCGTCTGTGTTGGTGTCGGCTGTCGTAACTGTTTTCCCGGAGGACATAGCATAACCCGCAAAAGGAGCCAGTGTTACGCCGCCCAGTCCAATTTTTGCTCCGCCGAGGACATTGACATAATTGTTGCTGTAATCGAAAGTGTCTTCCAGTATTTCGTTGCCGTTGTTGTAGTCCTTCCAGTTGTTATAGTTTGTATAGAAACTGCCGAGGAGCATGAAGTTCATGTTGGATTCCGGCATTGCCAGGTTGAGTGTCAGGGCAACATCCGTCCAGCCATCGTTTGATTTATCCGTAGACTGAGGATTGTCTATTATCTCCTTGTTGTCGTAGGAATTCGAATCCGTTCCGAAATTGACCGTGGCACCGATGGCCATGTCCGTGCCAATAGTGGAATAATGCAGACCGATTATATCGTAAAGGAACGTTACGCCGAGCATACCAAAATCTGTCTTTAACAAAACCGCCGCCGAGCCTTCGCCGCTATTGTTATATTCGATAACCGCTGCGTTTCCAATGATATTGAGATCCGTCGGAACCATGTTGAGTGTTTCCAGATTGCCGGGTATCATAATACCAAAAATGCTGTTACCCCCGGTGAGAACGTTGCTTTTGGTGAGAGTTGTTACGCCCGCGAACGCCGAAGCGGCAAAAAACGCGGTTATTGCCAGAACCATGACTAATTTCTTCATTCTGCTTTCCTCCATTTTTTTGTTGTGAAACCTCAAACCGGTAATGCAAAAACAAAAATTTTTTTAACCCCGCGCACCTCCTGTGTGTAGAGGTATCTTAAAAAATCATAATAACCACCCATTTGACATAATAATATATCAATATAATAAAGATTGTCAAGTTTTTTTGTTATTTTTTTATATAACGGATATTAAAACATATTTCAAATTCCTATAGGCAACCCTTCCATTTTACCGCCTATTTACGGCGTATAGTATACCGTCAGGCTCGGCCTGACCCCGAAAGAAGCATTGTCGGATGTATAAACCGTATTGTATTCAGTGCTGTCTGTTGTTTCATCTGACGCTGCAAGCACCATGCCATAGTTGGTGGAAGGTGACGATATCCAGCCCTCCACAATATCCTCGTTCAGGAATATTTCGCATTCGGTGGCTGACATGTACTTCGCGCCCATGGCAACGCCGTAATCGCCGCCCGGCGTTGTCCACAGGTCAGAAGCGGTCCTGCTGATCCATGAGCACCCGGTTTCGTCCCACCGGCTTGTTATGGCGCAGGCATTGATCGTGTTATTTTTTGCCCCTGCCAGGTTTACTTTGAGGTACGCGGACACGACGTGCGCGTCGGAAGGCACTATGTTTGAAACGTCAAATTTTATGAACATCCTCGACTTTCCCATGCCGCCGCCGGAGTATCCTATATACCCGCCCGCGGCTGTTCCTGAATTGTCATAAGGGTGGGCGCTGTATACCATGGTATCCTCAGTTCCCGTATAACCATTGGACGGATACACACCGTCGAGGAACTGCATGACAACAATCCCCGTGGAACCTGAGGAACCTGTCGGAGCAATACTGTCGCCGCAGGAAACAAAAAATAGAGCGACGGATAAAACCAAAAGGACAGATACAACCATCTTCATAAAAGCCTCCCCTAAAAAAATATTAAAAACAAATAACTTCAGTTTGGAGTTTGGCCTTGTTTCCAAACTCCAAACTGTTTTTATCTGCCTTTGCCTTTTATATCTTTGCCCTTTCCACATGAATTTTTATCCCGTTTATCCTGGCGTTGTTCATTTTTAGGACCACGTTATCCGCGGCTGACGAATCTATCTGGACAAAGGAGTATTTGTCAAAAAGGTCTATCCTGCCGATGAGCGCGCCCTTTATCCCGGTCTTTAAGGTGATGGCTTTCAGTATCTCTTTCACTCCGACGCGGTCCTGCCTGCCGGTGGAAACGAAGAGCCTCACCATGTTGCCCGTCATCTCGTGGCCGGGCCTCCTGACAGGCGCGTTCAAATCCTCTGTCGCGGCCTCTTCCCTGCCCTGTTTGCCGCCGACAACCATTTTCATTAGGGCCGCGGCTATCTCGACCGAGGAGTAATCCTGCTCCATGAGTTTCTCGACCGCGCTTACCTGCTCCTCCAATTTTCCTGCCGCGAGCACTTCCTTTATTTTATCCAGAAACAGGCCTGATTTTTTTTCCTCTATGACTGACTGTGCCGGCACCATCTCGGGCTTGATTTTAACCCTGGCGTATTTCATTATCTCGCGCAGTTTGTGCATCTCGTTTCCGTATACGAACGTATAGGCTTTGCCTGATTTGCCGGCCCTGCCCGTACGGCCTATCCTGTGGACGTAGTCCTCCTCGTCCTGCGGGACGTCATAGTTGAACACGGCGTCGATGTTGTCGACGTCTATGCCCCGCGCAGCCACGTCGGTTGCTATCAGCATGTCTATCCTGGCGTTGCGGAACTTGTCCATGACCCTGTCGCGCTGGGCCTGCGATTTGTCGCCGTGGAGCGCCTCCGCCGTATAGCCGCGGGAGTACATTTTTGTGGTCAACTCATCCACCATCATTTTGGTGTTACAGAAAACGAGGACGCTTTTAAAGGAGTTCAAATCCAACAACCTGCACAGCGCGTCCACTTTTGTGCCGCGTTTTAACTCGTAATAACTCTGCTCTATGGACGGCGCGGTCAGCACCTCGTGGGTTATTTTTATGAGTTTGGGTTCTTTCTGGTATTTTTTGGTGAGCGCGAGTATCGGCCCGGGCATGGTCGCGGAAAATAACACGGTCTGCCTCTCTGCCGGCGCCTGTTTCAGTATGAGTTCCACGTCCTCGATGAACCCCATGTTGAGCATTTCGTCGGCCTCGTCCATCACGACTATCTTTGCCTTTGCCAGTGAAATGGTCCGCCTCTCCATGTGGTCCATGAGCCTGCCCGGCGTCCCGATGATGACCTGCGCGCCGCGCCGCAATACCTGTATCTGCCTGTCTATGGGCTGGCCACCGTAGACCGCCAGCACGGTTATGCCCTTTTTGTACCTGCCGATGTTGCGTATCTCCTCTGCCACCTGCACCGCCAGTTCCCTGGTGGGACACAGTATGAGGGCCTGTACCGCACGGTCCCCGGCATCGATCATTTCCAATATCGGTATACCAAACGCGGCTGTCTTACCGGTGCCTGTCTGAGCCTGTCCTATGATGTCTGTGCCCTTCATCATGGCGGGGATTGCCTCTGTCTGTATGTGTGTTGCCTCTTCAAATCCCATCTCCTCCACGCCTTTCATGACCTCAGCGGAGAGGTTCAGTTCCGAGAATTTTATCTTTTTCATCTTACACATCCTTTGCCGTAATAGACGGCACTATAATATGGAAAATAGTTCGGCAAAAACAGCTGGTTCAAGCGATAGGTTGTGGCTGAAGGGTCCATATGTCGCCTTACGCGATACTGATTCTTTCAACTTCACTTATCTCACCTGCCGGACTGTCCGGCCGGATATATTCTCTCACGTTGACGGCAATTGCGCAATAAGTCTTTTTGCCCATGTTTGTTTTTTGAAGAAAGAGCTATAAAGAAAACGTATCCCTAAAGCAAACTATAAGCCATAAACCTCAAGTTAAATAAAAACAAAAAATACAAGTGTTGAGGGTGAAAGTTGTTTATCTTCAGAATTTATACTTTTTCTTCTTTCCCTTCCTCACCCCGCCTATCCTTATGTCCTCTATCTTATCCCGCAGTTTTGCCGCCTTTTCGAAATTCAGGTCCTTTGCCTCCCGCACCATCTGCGTCTCCATCTGCCTTATCAGGTCGTCCACGTTTTTATAGCGGTACTCGGCATCCTCGTCCGGCAGCGGCACCGTATAGTAATCCATTTCATATATGGAACCCATTATATTTTTTATCTCTTTTACCACCGACTTCGGCGTTATGTGATGTTCCTTATTATATGCCGTCTGTTTTTCGCGGCGGCGGTTTGTTTCGCTTATGGCGCGTTTCATGGAGCCTGTCATCACGTCGGCGTACATGATAACGCGTCCGTTCACGTTTCTGGCCGCCCTGCCCGTGGTCTGTATGAGGGCCGTATCCGAACGCAGGAAACCCTCCTTGTCCGCGTCCAGTATTGCCACCAGCGATACCTCCGGGATGTCGAGGCCCTCCCTCAGCAGATTAATGCCGATGAGCGCGTCGAATTTTTTTTCTCGCAGTTCCCTAATAATTTGTATGCGGTCAAGGGTGACCACATCTGAGTGCAGGTACCGGCATTTCACGTCGTGTTCCTTCAGGTAGGTTGTCAGAGATTCGGCCATTTTTTTCGTCAGTACGGTGACCAGCACGCGCTCCCCTTTTTCCGCCCGTTTTTTTATCTCCTCCATCAGGTCGTCCACCTGTCCCTTTGTGGGCCTGACCTCTATTTCCGGATCGACCAGTCCCGTGGGCCTGACTATCTGCTCGGCCACGTTTTCCACGCCTGATTTTTCCAGTTCGTACTCTTCGGGCGTTGCCGATACAAACACCACCTGGTTCATTTTTTCCTCAAACTCCTCAAATTTCAGCGGCCTGTTGTCGTAGGCGCAAGGCAGGCGGAAACCGTAGTCAACGAGGTTCTGCTTGCGCGAGCGGTCACCCGCGTGCATACCGTGGAACTGCGGCAGGGTCACGTGCGATTCGTCCACAAACATCAGGTAATCTTCCGGGAAATAGTCCAGAAGCGTGAATGGCGGTTCTCCCGGCTTGCGGCCATCCATGATGCGGGAATAGTTCTCTATGCCCTTGCAGTAGCCCATCTCCTCGAGCATCTCGATGTCGTAGTTGGTGCGCGATTTCAGCCTCTCATACTCGACGGGCCTGTCCTTGTAGAACCTGAGCCGCTCTTCAAGCTCGGCTTTTATCTCCTTTATGACCCTGCCCATGGCCTCGGGCGGCATCACGTAATGGCTTGCGGAATAGACCGCGGTCCTGCGGAGCCTGTTCACGGTGTTCTTTGAGACCGGATCTATTTCGGATATCTTCTCTATCTCATCGCCAAGGAGTTCGATACGCAGGGCCGTTGTGGAATATGCGGGCCATATCTCCACTATGTCGCCCTTGACCCTGAATATGCCCTGGGTAAACTCGAACTCGTTACGCCTGTACTGCATCTGTGTGAGGCTGTCCGCAATGTCGTTTATGGATATCCTGCCCCCCTCTTCCATGAACAGCCTCATGTTCTTGTAGTTCTCCGGCGAGCCCAGGCCGTAAATACACGAGACCGAAGCCACTATTATAACATCCCTGCGCGTCAGGATTTTCTGAGTGGCTGCGAGGCGCAGCCGCTCGAGTTCGTCGTTTATCGCCGAATCTTTTTCTATGAACATATCGCGGTGCGGCAGGTAAGCCTCTGGCTGGTAGTAGTCGTAGTAGGATACGAAATATTCCACAGCATTTTCCGGGAAAAACTCCTTGAACTCCATGTAGAGCTGAGCCGCGAGGGTCTTGTTGTGGGATATTATTATGGAAGGCCTGTTGACCTCTTCTATTACCTTTGCCATGGTAAATGTCTTGCCCGAACCCGTGACCCCGAGCAGGGTCTGGAATTTTTCACCATGGGCAACACCGGCGGCCAGTTTTTTAACGGCAGCGGGCTGGTCGCCCCGGGGGGAGTAGGGCGTCTTTAGCTTGAACTGGTCCATGTACTTCTCCCTTTATACTGCGACTAATTAACAACAATAATGACCGTTTTGTCGTTATTGTTATTAATTGTATCAAATGGTTCCCTTTAGGACCCCTGCCGTTTTGTAATCTCGTCCAGTATCGCCTTTACTTCGCGGTTGGCCGGGTACTTCTCGGAGAGTTTGTTGTATATGTGCATGGCTTCCTTGTAAACACCCTGGTTGATGTAAATATATGACATTGTAATGAGCGAGTCCATTGTTTCGTCGTTCACCACAAGCTCGTTCATGGGTTTTTTTTCGGCCTCTCCTATATCCTCGGTCATGGCCTCTTCCTGTTTTGGCGGTGCCGGAGGCGGCGCCACAACCGGCGGCGGGTTTATCGCTGCGTCCGGTTCCTGCTCTGGAGCGGGTATTGGTTCCGGTTCCGGCCTCTGAGGCAGGTCAATGAGTGCCTCTTTCTTTTCCGGGACCGGCGGGTTATTCGACTGCTGTGCTTCCTCTTCCTTTGCCTCCCGCACCCTGTCCTGCAAGGATTGTTTGACCGCATCCTCATCCGGCTCATTGCCAGAGACTTTCGGGGCCTCGTATGCCTTTTTCAGGTTTATCATGAGGTCGGCGGAACTCCGGTTTTTCGGTTCAAACGGCTTTTCTTCCGCCGTTGCCGATGCTTTTTGCTCCACCGGCGACGGAGCGCCTTTTGCCATGGCTATGATAGCGTCTTTCTGCTTTTTCCATTTGTCTATCGCTTCTCTTTTTATCCTCTCGAGCAGTTCCTTCTTTTTGTCCTCCTGTTCCCTTATTATCTTCTGCATCTCCTCGGCCTTCAACTGCTCGCTCTTCTGCGCCTCATCGAGTTTTGATTTGAGTTCCACGGCCGCCGCCTGTATGATGGCCGCTTCCTGCGATTCGTACTCATCCTGTATTCTCTGTTCCTCATCAATTAGCCTGCGGGCCCGCTCCTCTTCATCTTTCATTATCTGCGCCTGGCGCTCCTCGAGCGCTTTTTTCTTTATCTCCGCGAGGCGGTCAACGGGCGAGCGGTCAATCTTTTCCCAGACCTTTTCGCCCACGCTCGCGGAGGCTATCTTTGTGTATACCGCGTGCAGTTTTGTCCGCAGTTCATCGTTGCCCGGCGCGAGTTTCAGGGCCGTTATGTAGGTCTCCACGGCCCCGTCATAATCCCCGCTCTCCATATACCCCCGGGCCATCCTGTCAAACTTTGATATTATGTCCTTTTGAGGGTCCTCTGTTACCTCTTTTTTTATTTCCTGAGCCTTGCGTGAACGCGCGGCGTACTTCTCCGCCTCGTCCTTTAACTCCATCAGTTTGAAATTCACCGGGTAATCGTCGCTGTTGAACTCCTCTATGGACTCATACAGGGCTTTTGCCCCGGCATAATCGTGCTCGGAGACTTTTTTCTCCGCGTCGCGGAATACCATGCGCAGAGCGTTCTTCAATTTTGATTTTATGCGGGATTCTTCCGGCCACGTTTTTGATACCTTTTTGGCGAGCCTGATAAGTTTCTCGGGCTGTTCCTTCCTCTCCAGTATGGACAGTGTCGAAATATACGCTTCCAGGGCTTTGTCCTTGAAATTAGCCTTCAGGTAGGTGTCTCCGAGCATGTTCAGGACGTTAAAATCGTCCTGGTCATCCCTGTATATTCGTTCATACAGGTCGAGCGCTTTCTTATACTCTTTGTTCTGGTAGTAACCGTATGCCAGTTTTATGTATAATTTTTTTTCTTCTACGTCCACGCGAAACCTCTCGGTTAAATATTTGGTTAATTATAATACCCGGGCGCTATTTTTACAATATCGATTTACCTGGTCAGAAGATCCACCTCCACGCGTCCGCCCGTTTTTGGCATTTCCTGTTTTATCTCTGTCCCTAAGACATACTCGCCGTCGCCGTACCCTATGCAATAGATATTTTTTGCCGGCACGCCCTGTGAGTTCACCAGGTAATCCATGACAGCGGCGGCCCTGCTGACTGACAGTTGTACATTTTTTTCCGGATTGGCATCGTCTGTCGAATATGATTTGATATACACAAAATAGTCCCTGGCATATTTTTTTATGGCCTCGGCCGCCTGGTTTAAATACCCGTACTCCCCGGCCGGTATCGCTATGTCGCCTTTTTCGAAATCCACAGCCGCCAGCGTCAGTTCTATTCCCGCGTCCTTGAACTCGGGCAGCGCTGACTGTATAAAGCCGGTGTCCTCGGTTGATATCCCGTTTTTCTGCAGAGCCGTGCACCTGTAGCGGTAAACCGTCCCTGCCCTGACCGTGTTTTTCAGGTTGTCCGTGCCGTCCCAGGTGATATTTTTAACCGCCATGTTCCTGTCTTTCCAGCTCTTTATCACCGAACCGTCCGGAGCGTATATCTCAAGGTCCCACGATTTTATCCTCGCGGGCTCCGGGAAATCAGGTTCAAACGATACGGTCTGTTTTCCGGCGGAAAATATCCTGAGTCCGGGTTTTACGCTCATCCCGGCCACGTACGTATCCACCGTGAACGGTTCCGTAATCCCGTATTTGTTGCCGGCAAAATCCCGCAATATCAGTTCAACCCTGTATTTTCCGTCCTTTACCGTGTTACCCGACGCGTCCCTGCCGTTCCATGATATCTGTCTGGCGAACCCGTCGCCTGAAATCCTGCGCACGGCCTGGCCGGCTGAGTCCTGCACCGTAAATGTCCATGATTTCACATCGGTAATATTCGGCTGTATGTCCACATTAAGTTCTTTTACCGCTGATTTTTTATGCGGGGCGAATACTTTTGGGTACAGGTTTGCGTCAAACTGCGGGACGCCGGTATCCACAGTCACCACGCGTGCCTTTTTCCAGACCTCCACCCCGCCGTAATAGACCGAAAAAACCGCGGCATAATCCCCGTCGTTGGCCTGTCCCCCGTCCTTTGTTTCCCCCGTCCACGTAAATGATTCCGGCAACGGTAATTTCCCGTTCATATCGTAAACCGCGGCCCCTGCCGCGTTTATAAAAGAGAGCGACCATTGCGCGCCTTCCGGGTCCGGCGGCATGTTTTTCAGCCGTAACTCGACTGAGTCCTGCACCGTGTCCTTGTTGGGCGATAAATATTTATTTGACAGCCACAATTCCATGTATTTATACCGTTCCTCGACCGCCTGCTCGTCCGCGGTTATTTTTAACTCTTTAGCCTTCCCGTCAACCTTTACAACCCCGTCCCCGGATGGCTCTTTGTACTCGTATTTCTGCCTCGGCGCGAAGAACCAGGAAAAATTTAGTTTGTGCGATTCCCCGAAATCCCCCACCGGCAGTATGTAGACATAATCGGCCACGAAATCTTCCCTGCCGTAGGAGAGCCCGAAAGTAAACCTGTGGTTCTGTTCCATGGCCTCGCGCCACATGAACCCGCCGCGCACCCCGAAGTTCCCGATATCCGTCAGCAGAAACCATTTCTCACCGCCCAGGTGCACTCCCGTCCTCGCCTCGCGCGTTGACGCCGTGTACTGGAGCATGTCGATATCAAGCGCAACGATTGCTGTCGGGTCTATGGAATATGAAACCGCCATCTTAAACAACAGCGGGACTCTCTGTTTTGTCCCGTTGTTCCATTCTATGACGGACTCCATGTCCTGTGCCAGGAACCCGAACCTCATTTTTTTTTCGAGGAAATCCGGGAATATCATGAGCCCCATGTCGAGGCCTCCGCCGCGGCCGTAACTCTGAGGCCCCTCCGTGAGGCCGGTGTTATTGAACTTCAGGTTCGCGCCGAGGGCGTATTTTTTTCCCGCGTCCAGGAAGGAGGCAAACGAGAAATAGAGGATGTCGTCCGCATATTTTGAGTCCGCGTATATCCCTTTGTAATAGGTAAAAGCCGCGGACATGGTGTCCATGACCGGGTGTGTGTAGTTGAAACCGAAATCGGTCTGTTTACCGTGGTATACGGAATCAAAAAATACCGAACCGGTAATTCTGTCCATGAGTACGAGCCCTGCAGGGTTCCAGTAAAAAGCGGAATAGTCGTCGGCGACAGCCGTAAAAGCGCCCGCCATGCCGGAAGCCCGCGCGCCGGTTGATTTCAGGATATTCTCTTTTACAGGCTCGGCATATAAGGCCGCGCCGGACAATAGAAACGCCGACAATACCGTCAGGCGGAACAGTCCCTGTTTTCCCTTTTTAATTATTCCCATAGGAATAATTATAGGATAAAACCTTGCGAAAAACAAGGAAAAGGACCGGGAGGGTGGACAGGGGTTTTTAGAAATTAAGAAGCCCGGGGACGTTTCCCCGGGCTTCCGGTGTTTATTTGGATACTATAGGACTGACGCTTTCAGGTCCTTTGCTATCCTCATTTTCACGACCTTTTTGGCCGGTATCTGTATTGTCTCGCCCGTCATCGGGTTCCTGCCTGTGCGCGCCTTGCGGTGCTTAACAGCGAGAATGCCGAGTCCCGGGAGTTTTACCTTTTTCTCTTTCTTGAGCGTCGCGACTATTACCACCGTGAAAGCATCTAACACTTTCTTTGTCTCTTTCTTTGCCACTCCGGCCTTGTCCGCGATCGCTGTTACCATTTCCGATTTCGTCATGCTTTTCCTCCTTGAGGTTTTTAAAAATATTTTAGAATGCCCATCCGAGTTCAAAATCAAACGTGGGAAGTACGCCGCTTAAGACCCCTATACTCGTTATCTCAGCTCCGTCGCTCGCTTTGTTGCTCACATTGCACCATGCTCCGAGAATGAGTGCTATTTCAAATCCGCCTTCGAACAGCCACCTGTAACCTATCTGTCCGCCCGCCATCATGATCTGCAGGTTCCAGTCCTGATTGCCTATATAAAAATAATCCAGCCTGGGCCCCGCGAAAAATTCCTTGCATGCTTTACCTGCCGGGTAGAAGAACATATCCACTCCCGTGCCGACAAAATTGGCGTTTCCGGCCAGGAACATGTTGAAAAGCGACCAGTACAATCCCCTGACGCGGACGCTCATGATGTCGGCTATTTTCCTCTCGTACCCGAGGTTAAAAAAACCTCCGACCATCGGCCAAACGTTGACCGAGATAATATTGTCTGCTGAAGCGGTTGTCCCTTTTACCGCCGCCGTATCGCCTGCAGGTTGTGTGGCGATATCCTCAGCCATTACCGGGAAAGCACAAAAAAGTGCAAAAACAACCGCCAAAAACAAAACAAAATTTTTCATTTACTCCTCCTTTTAATTAATGCGCTTTTCCCGCGTTTCCCCTTATCAATTTATACCATATATTGTATTTTGGTCATTTATAACACACTATAGATATGGTGTCAATAAAAAACATCGTTATTATGCGAAAATAACGGGGTTTTAATAAAAATACCCCTTATTTTAAAGGAATAATCGGATTTTTTTAAAAAACATCCGTATTTTTGGATTTTAAAGCAATTGTTTGTTTGGAAGGTATTTATGGAAGGATATTATTCATTGCTAATTATACTAATTATTCATTTTTTTGCCACAGAAACCTCTTTTACCGTGATTTTTTGTTCCGCCTCTTTTTGTATGAGGAATACCGCCTCTTCGGCGAGCCAGTTTTCAAAACCAAGCCCCGCGTTTATCCTGTTGCCTTTTCCCTGAAAATAGACTTCCTTCAGTATTTTTATGTTCGTGTCCCTGCAGAATTTTTTGAAATCCTTTATTGTCAGGAGATGGATGTTTGGAGTGCTGTACCAGTCAAATGGCAGGACATCGGATTTTGGCATCATGCCTGTCAGCAAAAATTTTGTCCTGATGGGTCCATACGCGAAATTCGGGAACGTCACGACAGCCTGTTTGCCTATGCGCACCATCTGGTTCAGGACGTGGTCCGGCCTGCGCACGGCCTGCAGTGTCTCGGAGAGTATCACGTAGTCAAATGACTTGTCCTTGTACTTGTAAAGCCCCTCGTTTATGTCCTCCTGTATGACCGATACCCCTTTTTTAATACATTTCAAAATTTCCTCCGTGTTTATATCCACACCCAGGCCGTAGACCTGTTTGCGGCCGATGAGCTGGGCCAGTAATTCGCCGTCCCCGCATCCGAGGTCCATGACGCGGCTGTTCTCCGTTATCATTTTTACAATCTCTTCGTAACTGTGCCTTAAGTAGATCTCTTTGTACATTTGACAACCTTTCTTTTTACAAATTAATAATTAACAATTAGTGATGAAAGGCTTTCGTTTCAATTATTAATTATTCATTGTTAATTTCGCCCTTACTTGATGTTTGCCAGGAAATTCTTGAACGCCTGTCCCAGTATCTTGTTCTCGGCCACTGTTTTCTTTTCCAGCAGAAATGCGTCGTGTCCGTGTATGGACTCTATCTCAATGTATGAAACGTCCTTGTTGTTCAAGGTCAGCGCCTGCACCATTTCTTTGGCTGTTTCCGGGGAAAAGAGCCAGTCCGAACTGAACGATACCATCAGCACCTCGGCTTTTACCCTTTTCATGGCTTTGGTCAGCGACCCTCCGCCGTATTTTAAATCCACATCAAAATAATCCATGGCCTTTGTTATATACATGTATGAGTTCGCGTCAAAACGGTCAACGAACTTTTTCCCCTGGTGTGCCAGGTAACCCTCTACCGCGAAATAGTTGTCGAACGACTTCTCAAACTCCCCAACCCTTGAGGCAAATGCCGGGTCCTCGAGCCTGCGGCCGAACTTTTTTTCCATGCCTTCCTCGGAGAGGTAGGAAATGTGTCCCACCATCCTCGCCACGGCCAGCCCCTTTAACTTCGTGCCGGGTGCATAATTGCCGTCCTTCCACTCGGCGTCCATTTTAATGGCGTTGCGGCCGACGGCGTCGAGAGCTATTTCCTGCGCCGAGAGCGCGGCGGATGCCGCGATTATTATTACTGACTTCGGGATGTCGGGAAATTGCAGGGCCCACTCGAGCGCCTGCATGCCGCCCATGGAACCGCCGATGACGGTCACGAGCCTGTTTATTCCCAGATAGTCCAGCAGTATCTTCTGCGTCTTTACCATGTCGGGTATCGTCACTTCCGGGAATGACATCCCGTACAGTTTTCCCGTGGCCGGATTTATGGAATTCGGCCCTGTTGAGCCGTAACACGAGCCTATCACGTTGACACAGATGATAAAATATTTGTTCGTGTCCATGGCCTTGCCCGGGCCTATCATGAGGTCCCACCAGCCCGTGTTCTTTTTTGGCCCTTTGATATCATCGTCGGTAAAATATCCGGCCGCGTGTGCGGAGCCGGTCAGGGCATGGCAGACCAGTATGGCGTTGGACTTGTCCTTGTTGAGGGTGCCATAGGTTTCATAGGCGAGTGTTACGGGCCCGAGCCTGCCGCCCCGCTCCAGGATGAACTCGTTAGGAGCTTCCGCAAAGGTAAAATACTGGGTCTTTACAATACCCACCGAATCTGCGGGCTGTTTCTCCATTTTTTCGCGTTTTCTCCTGTCGTTTTTTTTATCTGAAAAAAATTATATCATAAATCTGGTGAATTTGTGGTGGTTTTTTTGAGGGAGAAGTGTGCGATTAAGTATAAGAACAAGCCACAAGTTATAACCCACAAATTAAGTATTAAAATACAAAAATTCAAAAGTGGCAAAGGTTTCCTTTAATACCTTCCATACTTTCCCAATTTTTCCTAAACTTTACTTATGGCTTGCACTTTTACTTGCACTTTCTGCCTTCTGCCTTTTTCCTCCTGGCTTCTGGCTCCTGGCTCGTTTCCTCTCCTCTACCCCGGGTATTCCTTGAACAGCCATGTCGAAAGATATCTCTCGCCCGTGTCCGGCAGCAGTACCACTATATTTTTCCCCAATGCCCCTGGTTTTTTAGCCGTTTCGATGGCCGCCCATGCAGCGGCACCTGATGATATGCCGACCAGCAGCCCCTCTTCGCGGGCAAGCCTGCGCGCCATCTCACCGGCATCGTCGTCTTTTACCCTGACTGTTTCGTCTATTATCCCGCGGTTCAGTACGGATGGTATGAAGTTTGCGCCTATGCCCTGTATCTTGTGCGGCCCGGCTTTGCCTCCGGAGAGCAGTGGCGAACCATCAGGCTCCACAGCCACAATCTTTACCCCTTTGTTTCTTTCCTTTAGCACCTCGCCAACGCCTGTCAGCGTCCCGCCTGTGCCCACGCTGCTGACAAAATAATCAACCTTTCCGTTCAGGTCATTCCATATTTCAATTGCCGTAGTTTTCCGGTGTATATCCGGATTGGCGGGGTTGTCAAACTGCCTCATTGATACCGCGCCCGGCGTCTCTTTTACCAGCTGTTCCGCCCTGTCGACCGCGCCCTTCATGCCCTCAGCACCCGGCGTCAATACTATAGCCGCGCCGAGTATCCTCAAAAGCTGTCTGCGTTCCATCGACATGGTGTCCGGCATGGTGAGAATCAGCCTGTAACCGCGGGCTGCTGCTGTGAAAGCCAGCCCTATACCGGTGTTGCCGCTGGTGGGCTCGACTATTGTCCCGCCGGTTTTTAGCAGGCCCCTCTTTTCCGCGTCGTCCACCATTGCCACACCTATCCTGTCCTTGACGCTCGATAACGGGTTAAATGACTCGACTTTTGCGTAGACATTTGCGGCTTTTGTCCCCTCTGTAACTCGATTCAACCGCACAAGCGGAGTGTTGCCCACCGTTTTTGTTATGTCGCTGTATATTGCCATTTAAGACCTCCTTGTTTTTGTTACAGGTTCCAAAAAACAGCGAAACACTTTGGAACCCGGAACAGTTTCTTAGTTCTTGTTTAAAGCCTGTTCCATATCGGCAATGATGTCGTCCGCGTTCTCAATACCCACTGACAGCCTGATAAAATCCTCGGTAATACCCGCGCCCCGCTTCTGCTCGTCCGTCAACTGCTGGTGCGTTGTTGTCCACGGATGTATCACGAGCGTTTTTGCATCGCCGATATTGGCCAGGTGCGAGAGGAGTTTTACGTTATTTATAAAACTCACCCCCGCTTTCACTCCGCCCTTTATGCCAAAGGCTATCATTCCTGAAGCGCCTCCCGGCATGTATTTTTGCGCGAGCTTATATGACGGCGAGGAAGGCAGGCCCGGATAGTTTACCCAGCCTATATTCGGGTTCTTTTCGAGCCATTTCGCTACCTTTAACGCGTTCTCGCAGTGCCTTTCCATGCGCAGGGAGAGCGTCTCCACTCCCAGCAGTATCAAAAACGCGTTGAACGGGCTCAAAGCCGCTCCGGTATCACGGAGCGTCGATACCCTGAGCCTGACGATGTACGCCAGAGGCCCGAATGTTTCATAAAACTTCAACCCGTGATATGACTCGTCCGGCTCAACGAGGCCGTTGAATTTTCCGTTGGCCCAGTCAAATTTTCCGGAGTCAACGACTATGCCGCCCAGCGACGTGCCATGTCCGCCCATATACTTTGTCAGCGAATGCACCACGATGTCCGCGCCGTGTTCCAATGGCCTGAGAATCGAAGGCGGGGTCATCGTCGAATCCACTATGAGCGGTATCTTAGCCTCTCGTGCTATCTTTCCGACGGCTTCTATGTCCAGTATGTTCAGTTCCGGATTGCCGAGAGTCTCCGCATAGAGGGCTTTTGTTTTTGGCGTAATTGCCCTTCTAAAATTTTCCGGGTCTTTGGCATCCACAAAATTAACATTTATGCCCAGCTTGCGCAGTGTGTGAGCGAAAAGCGTCACTGTTCCGCCGTACAGGTTTGACGCGGATACTATCTCGTCGCCGGCCGAGGCCAGTCCGATTATCGCGGCCGTGATAGCGCCCATTCCCGACGAAAAAGCAAGCGCGGCCGCGCCGCCCTCCAGCGCCGCTATCCTTTCTTCCAGCACGCCTGTTGTGGGGTTCTGGAGCCTGGCATAGATGTTGCCGGGCTTTTTCAGCGCGAAAAGATCCGCCGCATCCTGTGTTCCCTCAAACGTATAAGAAGTTGTCTGGTAAATCGGTACCGCCCTTGAATGTGTGTCCCTGTCAGGCGTGTGTCCCGCGTGCAGCTGCAGTGTTTCAAATTTGTATTTGCTCATCTTTGTTTCTCCTTTTTTTTTGTGGTATTTTTGAATATACTTGCGCAGCCGATCAAATTAATTGTCGCATGAAGCAGTTCTCCGCCCGGGTTTTGCATCTTTGTTCTTTTTTTGTCATGTGTTGTTCCTGCTTTCATTTGTTGTTGCGAGTTTAAGAAACTGGAGATTGGAGACTATAGTAAAACAGACACGCTCTTGCCGTACTTCAGTCTCCAATCTCCAGTCTCTGCCACTCTATATGTTGTACACAAACGTCTCAACGCTCTTCCTGTCCAGCTCCGCCTGTTCCTTTGCCAGTCCATAGAACGTAACCCTGTCCACTATGTTATTCTCCGCTTCGCGGACATTTTCCCATACCGGTTTCAAAACGCATCTCTTTTCATAGTCACACGCCTGGTAACATGAACGCGAGACGCACGCGATTGGAGCCGTTGTCCCGTCCATTAGTCTTATTATCTCGCCGAGGGTCACCGCGCGCGGGTCCTTGGCAAAGACATAACCGCCGTTCACCCCGCGCTGGCTGTTGACGTAACCCGCGTTCTTTAACGTCAGCAGTATCTGCTCGAGGAATTTTTTTGGGATATCCTGGCTCCGGGATATTTCCGATATCTGGCAATAGCGGTTCTCCTCCGCACTGTCGCTGTGCCTGAGCGCGAGGAAGACCAGCGTCTTGATCGCGTAGTCGCCTTTGAATGATATCTTCATATTATATATACTCCTCTTTCACTATTTAATACTCTACATTGTCTGTCTTTTTTATATACATTTAATATATAACAAAGTCTATCAAATATGTCAAGTATAAATTTGCCGAGTTGTTTTTATCCAATATCCTCATAGCCTTTTGGCCAATAAACAAACATTAGATTTTATGTTACTATATAATAATGTAGGCGACACAACCACAGCATAACCACGGAACGGCCGGCACCACTGTTTTTCCGGTCGCAAGGGACTCAAGATAACTCTTGCCCTCAACAGCAGGCCTTCAAACCGCCGCATGCGACGTCTATTAAACGCGTTACGCGGAGCCTCCACTACGCTTGCATGCAAGTGCAAGGTTAAACACGAACACACCAAACCGGAACGGCCGGAAAAACAGGGGCGCCGGCCGTTCAAAACACAACTACAAAAAAACGACCGGTCGGAACCTGCGGGAATTTTAGACTGTTTTATGGTAAAATATAGCCATGAAAAAAATACTTTTGAACGTCTGCTGCGCGCCGGACGCGACGCACTCCATAAACGCGCTGCGTGAGGACGGGTACGAACCCGAGACGTGGTTCTACAACCCGAACATACACCCGCGCGACGAGTACCACAAACGCGTCGCGGACATGGAAAAACTTGCAGCCGCCGTTGCGGTAAAAAATATCCCCGATGTCCCCTACGATATTAAAGAATGGTTTGAACGGTGCAGGCCCCACGCAAACGAACCCGAACGCGGTAAACGGTGCGAGGAGTGTTTCAGAATGCGCATGGACAAAAGCGCGCAGGCGGCAAAAGTTTCCGGCTATGAAACTTTTGCCACCACGCTCACCATATCCCCGCATAAGGACGCAAAACTGATTAACAAACTCGGGGCGGAGGCCGCTGAAAAATACGGGGTCAATTACCTGATGTCTGATTTCAAAAAAAAGGACGGGTTTAAAAAATCCATCGAGCTTTCAAAAAAATACGGGCTCTACAGGCAGGATTATTGCGGGTGCGCATATTCGTTAAGGGAAAAACTCAGGCGGAGTAATACAAAAACTAACACACATCGGTCCTGCGCGCGCCAATCGTTATAACCGGCTGCTCCCTGCCGGAAAGCTTCATCACGTTTCATGTTAGATTCCGGAAAGGCTGCTCCGGCCGTATCCCGTCTGCGTTAACCGCCGGTAGTTCCTCTTCAAATACGACGGGGCCCTTTTTGTCCTGTATCCCGCTTCCTGTCACCCTAAAATAAAAAGGCGCGGGGAAACCCGCGCCTTTTTATTTTACGGAAATCCTATTTATGTTTTAACTTAAGCACATCCGCTTTCTTCTTTTTTCTCGCAAGTTTCTTATTCTCCATCCATTCATAGGCTATCGGCACCGCCACAAGCGTGAACAAAGTGGAGGTTATCAGGCCGCCTATGACTATTATGGCCATCCCTTCCCTGCCTTTTGACCCTTCACCCATTGAAAGGGCTATCGGGAGCATTCCGAATATCATGGCCAGCGTTGTCATGAGTATCGGGCGCAGGCGCACGGGCGCCGCCTCCAGGATTGCCTCGCGTATACCAAGCCCCTGCTCTCGTTTTTTGTTCGCAAAATCAATGAGCAAAATACCATTTTTTGCCGCGAGCCCGAGCACCATCAAAAGCCCTATGTACCCAAACATGTCAAGCGGCGAGCCCGTGACGAGCAGTGCTATCGGCCCGCCCAGCAGCGCCAGAAGCACGGCCACCATAATAATGAGAGGCTGGGTAAATGAGTTGTAAAGTGACGCCAGGATCATGTACATGAAAAGGACCGCCAGCACCATTGCCTTTACCATCTCCTTTGTCAAATCCATGAACTGCTTTGACATGCCTCCCTCTACGTACGAATAGCCGTCCGGCAATTTGACCTCTTCATTAAGTTTTTTCTTTATCCTGTCGTTCAACATTCCCGCGCTGTAACCTTTTGCCGCGTTGGCAGATATGCGGGCTATCCTCTGCTTGTTTTCCCTGCGTATTTCCGTGGAACCCGACCCGTAAGCAAATTCGCAGACAGCAGTCAGAGGTATTTTTTTGCCCATCCTGTTTGTTATGGTCAGGTTCTTTAAGTTGTCAACACTGCTGCGGCTCTTTTCGTCAAGCCTGATGTTTATGTCATACTCTTTCTCACCCTGTTTCAGGGTTGTTACCGTGGATCCCTGGACCAGAGTACGTATCATCATGCCGACCTCTGCCGCGGAAATACCCAGTTTCTCCGACTTGATACCGTCCACGTGCAGGACTATCTCGGGTTTGCCCGGCTTTAATGTCATATCTACATCCGCTGTTCCGGGTGTTTCCATAACCACCTTTTTGATTTTGAGCGACATTTCCTCCAATACCCCGAGTTCGGGCCCTGTTATGCTTATGAGGATAGGTGAGGTTGACATCCCGCCCATGCCGCTGCCTATGGAATAGTTGAAATATTTGTTGAGTTGATTTTTGTCAATGTAATCCCTTATCATCTGTTTCAGCTGTTCTTCCGTGTGCTTCCTCTCGGACAATTTTTTCATGGAAACGAATACCATTCCCTGGTTTGACGAGGCCGACCGGCCGTTGGTACCTGCCAGCACGAAATAGGACTCGATCGAATCCAGGGTTCCAATATATTGCTCCAGTTCCTTCAGATAGCTGTCCGTTTTTTCAAGCGGACAACCCTGGTAGGTTTCTATGTTCACCATGAACACACCCGAATTGCTGTTCATGAAAGACTTGTCGACAAATCCGAACGATGTCAGACTGACCACGAGCAATACTCCCACGGAGAGCCATACCTTTGACTTGTTTTCCATTGCCCAGCCGACGAGTTGTTTGTAATATACGGTCAGTCCGTCATAGAACCTGTTCCATGCGCCTATCATGTCGTTGTAGAGCCATTTTGTGAAACCCGTGCGCTTCTTTCCCTCGTCCCGTTTTTTATACCAGTAAGCGGAAAGCATCGGGGCCGTGGTGAAAGCGTCCAGCAGCGATATGAGCAGTGAGAAAGCAACGGTCAACCCGAACTGCCTGAATACCTGGCCGGCCATTCCGGTTAAAAACGATATCGGCAAAAACACGGCCATGACGGAAAGCGTCGTTGATATGACCGCGAGCGCCACCTCGTTTGTGCCCTTTTCCGCCGCCTCTTTCGGGCCCATTCCCTCCTCTATATGTCTGAATATGTTCTCGCGGACGACTATCGAGTCGTCAATCAAAAGCCCGACAGCCAGCGCCAGTGAGAGCAACGTGATTGTATTGATTGTAAAGCCGCTTACCCATATCAGGAAGAAAGCGCCAATTATGGAGTTTGGCAGTGCAACCGCCGTGATTATGGCCGACCTGAAATTTCCGAGGAACAAAAACACTATGACAATTGCCAGTAAGGCTCCCAATATGATGTTCTCGAGCACTCCGGACACGGAACGCTTGATGCTTGTGGTTGTATCTCCCGCGATTTTGAGTTTAATATCCTGCGGCAGAGTCTTGTTTATCCTGTTGACCTCATAATTGACATCGTCCGCCACCTTGACCGAGTTGGCCCCCGACTGTTTATAGAGCATGACCATGACAGCCTGCTTGTTATCCACCCGTACTTTGGCGTCCTCGTCCGCGAAGCCAAATTGCACCTTCGCCACGTCCTTTATCCTGACTATCTTGCCGGTCGTGGATGTCATGGTAAGGTTCGCTATTTCATCCGTTGACTTGAACTGCCCTACAACCCTGACAGATATGTCCTTTTCCACCCCTTCGATAACTCCCACAGGGAAGTTCATGTTGCGCATATTTAGGGCATTCTGTATCTGGCCTATTGATATTCCCTTTGCCAGCAGCATTGCTTTGTTGACGGTTATCTTTACTTCCCTGTCCCTGCCTCCGATTATCGATATGGAACCCACTCCCGGGACTGTTTCTATGTGTGGTTTTATGTCGTTTTCCATTATGTCGCGCAGGGTCGCGGAATCGCGCTGGCCCGTCAGTGAC
This sequence comes from Spirochaetia bacterium, assembly GCA_021372235.1. Classification (GTDB taxonomy): domain Bacteria; phylum Oederibacteriota; class PGYV01; order PGYV01; family Palsa-1178; genus JAJFUW01. The sequence continues at coordinate 21,710 of JAJFUW010000146.1, read as the reverse complement.
ATGTACATAATAGGTATATCCTCGAGTGTTATGCGCCGTATTGTGGGATCCTGTATATCCTCCGGCAGTTTGGGTTTAACGAGATCCACTTTTTCGCGCACTTTTATCTCGGCAAACTTTATGTCATCTCCCATTTTAAACGCTGTTGTCACCATCGCCATCGACTCGTAGCACGACGTGGTCACAGTATCTATGCCCTCCAGAACCATGAAAGAATCCTCAAGTGGTTTTGCAACCAGGTTTTCCATCTCCTCGGCCGAGGCTCCCGGATAAATAACGCTGACCGTCATTGACGGTAACTCAACGTTTGGCATCAGGTCCCACGGTAGGCTCGAGAATCCCAAAAGTCCGAGGGTGATGACAGAAAACACTATCATCACTACAAACACCGGCTTTTTTATCGCCAATCCTGCTATATTCATAAACCGCTCCTTTGTATTTTCGTCACGCTGTCAGTATTTTTGCCAAACTACTTTTTTTCTTTTGGTTCGAACGCGGCCGTTGAGACTTTCGCGCCGTCATACAATTTATAACTGCCGTCAGTTATGACCTCGTCGCCTTCTGCCAGCGCGCCCGTTATTTCGATGGTATCATTGAGCCTGTAATCCAGGTTCACGTCAACACTCTGAGCCGTACCGCTTTTATTCACGTACACGTATGATCTCTGGTCCCCGAGCAGGACCGCCTTTTCAGGCACCATGAACGCTGTTCCCTGCGAATAACTGATGTCCACATTGACCGACATACCGATTTTCATCGTCCTGCCCTTGTTCGGTGCCTTCACGACTACCGTACCGGCCATGATATCCTTGTCCACAACAGGGGGCACTGATACGACCTCGCCCTCCATTGATATTGCGCTGTCATTGATATACGATATGACGACCCTGTCTCCCTTTTTCAGTTTTAACAGGTCATCCTGGCCGACATTGAACACCACTTTGATGCTGTCCTGGTTGGCTATCTCGGCCACCGGCATCTGCGGGGAAACGCTGTCCCCTCTGTCTATGTAATATAGTTTAGTCACCATGCCGGATACCGGCGCCTTGACCGGCGCAAGTTCGTAACTGGCGCCGACAATGTCGCGGTCTATATAGGTTATGACATCATCCCTGTTTACCATCTGACCTTCGCTCACATTGTTCCTTGCGAACTTACCCGGCACCTGCGGGTACACTTTTACCTGAGGGTCGCCCTCGACTATCCCCTGTATCGACATGACGCGGGTTATATTCTGTTTCGCGAGTTTAACGGTATTGACGCTAAATATCACGTCCGAAGGTTTTTTCCTGCTTTTTTCCAACGATATACCTATCCTTACGACTATTATGGCTGCCAAAATTATGACAGTCCATAAACCTATCTTTTTGATCGTGTCGTTCTTCATTAAATTTCCTCCTTTTGTATCGCCGGTTGACCGGCTTTGTTTTATTCGATGAAATTTTTCAGTTTTTGCGCGGTCGTGGTATAGTTCATAAGCGCTGATAGGTAGTTAATCTTTGCCTGCAGCAGCCCTGTCTGGGCCTGCAGCAGGTCCACGGACTGGATAAGCCCGTTTTTGTAGGACTCCTCCGCTATCCTGTAGCCCTCTTCGGCCTGCTTTATGATGTCTCCGGCAGCCTCGATGACCTTACCCGACTGTTCCAGCGACGTATATAGCTGGTCGAGCTGTATGGTGAGCAGGTTTTCCGTGTTCTCCTCTGTCAGCCTGGCCTTTTCCCTGTTTGCAGATGCCTCTTTTATGGCCGCGACGTTCTTGAACCCGCTGTATATTGTCCATTGCAGCCCTATCGCTATGTCCCAGGAATTGGTCCAGTATGAGGATTCAGTGTGGAAAGCCGTATCCGTGGAATAGCATGTGTAGTTTGCGGAAAGCGCTATGTTTGGCAGCAGCATGGCTCCGGCGAGCAGGTGCGAATACTCGGCTATGTTGGCCGCCGAGTTGATCATGTTGCGCTCGTCGTTCTTTTCCGAAAACCGTTTTTTCATCTCGTCATAGGTCATGGTTATCTTTTTGTATTCGGGCGCTCCCGATAACTCAACCGGCGCGTCCATAGGAAGCCCGATGGTATTTTTCAGCATCTGCATGGCAAGTTTGGCGCCATCCGCGGCCTTCTGCGCGTCCGGTATGGCGTTGGCGTATTTTACCTGAGCCTGCAGAACATCAAAATTGGAAGCCTGTCCGTTCTTATATTTCGTCTTTGTTATGCGCAGATACTCCTCGTTGGCTTTCAGCGTTTCCTGCATGGTGTCGTCCATCTGTCCTGCAATGAGTGCGCCGTAAAACGCGGAGATGACGTCCAGTTCCAGCTTCTCGGAGGCCTGCTTGAACTTTATCTGCCCGATATTGTATCCCTCTTCCGCCATCTTGTAGCCAAATAGTGACTTGCCGAAAGTGAAGACCGGCTGCGAGAGCGAGAGTTTCGCATAGTAGTTGTAAATCGAAGAGCTCATCGACATCCCCCCCAAATTCATGGTTGTCGGTTTGCCCCACGGTTCCGCCTGCCCTACCAGGGAGACCGTAGGCCCGAAACCTGCCGCGGCTTTCTGCAGCTGCGCCTCCGATATCTCCTTGTCAAGTTTTGCAGACCTGTATTCCCTGTTAAATTCCGACGCGCGTTTATAGGCTTCGTCGTATGTCAGAACTATGGTTTCCGGCGCCGCCTGCGCGGTGACGGTATTTGCCTCCATTGCCATGACCGGAAGCGCTGTAAGAACCATCGCTGCCAACATTGCCGTTAATTTTGGATTTGTTATCTTTGATCTGTTTTCCATTATGGCACTCCTTAATAAAATAGTTTCCAGGCAAGGCCGAGTTTTGCTATGTGTATCTCGCCGCCTGAAGAATCTGTATTCGAAAACGAAGGCCTCTCGAACCTGAGCGAGATGACCGAAACATAGGTGATGTTCCAGTTAACGCCGAATCCGAACGAGTAATAATCCGCCGTCCACGGCCCGTCGTTAGTGACAACCGCTGTGTAATAGGGCGCCGGCGCCGGCACCGTCCAGCGGGTGTGCCTGTTGGCAAAAGCCCTGCCGTACTCAAAAATAAAATCCGGATATACGGGCCATTCCGGAAATATGTTTGCTCTGACTCCTATACCTATCGGGAAGAATGAATAGTGCTGCTGTGTCCCCGTCCTGTCGACGAACATCTGGAATCCGGTCAGCCCGTAAACACCCGCCCATTTCAATATGTTCACACCCGCCTTGATGTCAAACGCGGCCGTGTCGTATGTCCCCGTCGTGTTGTTCTCCATGTTTGACGGTTCCAGGGGACTTGCGTATGAAATCCCGTATTCCGTGAAAAATATCCTGTTTCCGGCAAAAGCCGGTACCGTCAGAACCAGTGCAAGGAGCATAAATATCAGTGACTTTTTGCCCATTTTGTCATCCTCTCTTCCATAGAGTTTTTAATTTTTTTCAATATGACCGCCGCCTGCTTTTTCTCTTTCTCCGTCAGGCAGTCCATGATGCACGATATTTCGTTGTCCCTTTCCTTTATGTGGCCGCATACCATCTTTTCCATATTTCTGGAAACGCTCACCCAGACGGTCCTGCGGTCCGCCTCATCATGTTCCCGCATAACCAGCCCGGCATTTACCAGTTTGTTTACCATATCGGTCATTGTAGGCATCTTAACCCCGGCATGCCTGGCAAGATCGCTCATCTTGACACGCCTGGGCTTCTCCGTGTTCACCTCATACATATATCCCATAACGTCAAGCTGGGAAAGCGTCAGGTCCATGACGCCTCTCTTTTTGAAATGGTGCGGCATCATGGGTTTGTTTATCTTTCCCATAAATTTGATGCACTCAATAATCTCTGCAGTGTTCCTGTCCATTTGTTTTTGCCTCTAATTATTTTTAAGCCTAATAAATAAATAGGATGCCTAAATATAACAAATTTTCCCTGAAAGTCAAGCAAAATTTGGATGGGTTTTGGGCGGTAGGAAGGAGACCGGAGATAAAAGTAGAACAAACAAGACCTGTTTTATGTTTTGAAGTACTCCTGTCTCCTGTCTTCAGTCTCTTCGCCTCATATCAGGTACTCCGCAAACTCGTCGCTCGTCATCCCTTTCATGAAATGTTCCACGGCAAAATTACGGACGCGGTTATCCGAGGAGACCACGATGTTTTCCTTTGCCTTGCCCATGGTGTGCTTTTCAGCCATTTCCATTATGATATCATCGGCTGTTTCGCCCCGTGCAGAGTATATGACATTTATTCCGAGTTTGAATTCCCTGCCCCTCTGCGTGGATGGGTTGCGGCTGCCGTCAAAAACAACTGTTATGTCGCATGGGTTGACGCTTTTGAACTCGGAGAGCAGTTCAAACATCTCGTCGCGCTTCTGTTCAAGTGAGCCTTCCAGTTCCAGCCTGTACATCAGGTTATAACCGTCTATAATTAACTTCATAGAACCATCCTTTCACTGCCACTTCCGCGACCATGAAGGTCGCGGCTACAACGACTGCTTTTAAAACACCTCTAATCAACAAACCGCTCTCGTAGCCGCGACCCCTGCGGTCGCGCTTCGGGCTCTTTACTTCCGCTACAACGGCGGTTCTATGCGTCTATTCTATACGGGGCCAGTTCTTCCCTTTTAAGCGGTTTCACCTTGATAACCTCTTCCTCTCCCTGTTCCACAACCGCCACTTCACAATACCCCGCGACCTTGGAAAATCCCGCTACTGCGCACGCTATATATGTTTTCATTTCGTCGCTAATTGCATCGAGTGTGAACCCTGTCGGCCCCGATATTCCTTTTGTGTCAAACGTGGTCCCCTTGCCTTTAAACTCCGCTATCTTTTTGTTCTCTTCCTGGTCCCTTCCTATTATGAATTTCACCCCGTCCCTGCGGAACTGCCGGCCCAGGGTGAGGAGGAGGACATCCTCAGAAGTCAGTTCGGAGTTCGAAGTTTGGAGTTCGGAGCGGCCCTTATGTTTAAAAAGATCCTTTAGTTTTTTTGAGTAGCTCTCATCCGTCAGTATGCAGCCGCCCGCGGGCGCCTGTATGTATTTTTGCCACCCCAGCAACCTTGCCATTGCCAATTGAGGTTTGCGGGTGCGGCCCTTAAAATCCAGCAGTTTTTCCCTGTCCACCCATCCCAAATTTTCCGGTTCCGTGGGCTGTAAATTTTTTGCACACAGCGGCCGCAGGAGCCATCCCTGCAGTCCGGCCTCTTTTTCTATCTCTATCATGGCATGGCCGTTCTGGCTCATGGGCCTCTGGCCCAGGACCTCGCCGGTTACGACAAAACCTGCACCCAGTTCCTCCATCATGGACTTTGCCTTCCTGAGCATCATTATCTTGCAGTCTATGCACGGGTTCATGTTGGAGCCGTAACCGTGGGCCGGGTTCTTTATCATCTCAAAAAAGTCCTTTGATATATCCACCACACGTATGTCGTAGCCATCCGGGGCGGGCGCCTTGTATTTTAATCCCCCGTCTGCGTCTTTTGTGTAGGCATTAAAGAAAAAACCCGTGGAAAAATTAAGTATGATAACCTTGAAACCCAGGTCCATCATTACTTTAGCGGCAAGCAGGGAATCAAGCCCGCCGGAGTAAAGGGCGATGCATGTTTTTTCCTTCATAGGTCTCCTTTAAAAATAGATAAAATCAGTTTAGACTTTTGAGTTTGGAGTTTGAATATAATCCATACAAACCCATTAGAAAATACCACATACTGCCGTTTTATGCAATGTTAAGGCATATCTCCAAACTCCAAACCGAGCTATCTGTATTTCATTTTCTTTATATAAAGCAACAGGACGGGATTTCTCCCGCCCTGTTTTGTATTATTTTACTGTCTGCTTTTGTCTCCTGTCTCGCTGTTACTTATTCCCAAATTATTTCCGATTCCGATGATGATACTTTGTCCGCCCTGTCAGCCCTTATAGTGCCTTCGCCCTCGAGCGTTTTTTCCTCCCAGCGGGTCAGCGTGAACGGGCCTGCTATATAGGTATCCAGGGTAAATCCGTCGGAGTCCTTTAACATTATCTTTACCTTAAACGACTTTGCCTCGCGCGCTTCGTCGTTTTCCACATTGACCTTATACGCGAACGCAACCCTGCCTTTTTCTCCCGCCTTGCCCAGCCTTTTTGTTGTCGTATCTTTCACGGTTATACGCACTTTTTTTATTGTCGTTTTGGACGCTGCGGGCGTGTTTGTCGGTACCGGGGTAAATGTAGGAGTCTCTGTTGGCGGCCTCTTTCCCTTCCTGGCATCTACCTTGTCCTCTACGGCTATGACGCTGTCGGCGAGTTTGTTCAGTCTGGCCTCGAGTTTATTGATCCTCTCCTCGAGCCTCATTATGCGCTCTTCCACCTTGCCGAACCTGAAGCCCTGTTCTTTCTGCGCTTCCGGTGTCACAACAACTTTTGCCTCGAGGCTCGCGAGCCTCTGGTCCAGTTCCTTGATCTTGTTGTCAAAACCGTTCATATTGTCCATCGGGGCATTTCTCTGCGCTGCGGTCACCGCTCCGGCCATCAATAAAAACATTAAAACCACGGTCACTCTTTTCATCTTTACCTCCTCTTGTAATTTTTTTGCTTTATTATTGGACGTCATTCCCCTGTCTACGTTTTACATGCCTATGGCCTGCTACCTCAAAACCGCAAGCCTTGAAATCGCCGACTTTTTCCCGGAGGGATTTTCCGCGGTTATCCTGTAAAAATAGACCCCTGATGCGGCGAATTTGTTGCCGTTATTTTTCCCGTCCCATGGATACGAGTTCCTGCCCTTTAACCCCGCAAATGTCCCCGACCTGTATATGGTCTCTCCTGACAGGGTAAATACCGTTATGGTGCAGTCCGCATCCGCTGTGAGCTCGAAAACAATCGTGGTTGTCTGCTTGTCGGACGTGCCGAAAGGATTGGGGTAGTTCGTGACCGGTGTCAGCTCGAGCGGCACCGTCGGCGTCGGGGTCGCGGTTAACGTCATTGTGACGGTGCGGGTAAGCGTCTCTGTGAGGGTCGGCGTAAGGGTTGATGTAAGCGTTATTGTCGGTGTTGCGGTATCCGTATATGTCTCTGTAATCGTAAATGTCGGGGTTATCGTCGGCGACTCGGGGCAGAGAGCATTGATGGATACCTGGTTTGAGTCAACAGGCGCGGATTCCTCGGTGTCTATCGTTGCCCTGTTCAAAAGAGTGCCGCAGGCGTTCACAACGGCCCACAGGTCCAGATGGTAAGCCGCGTCAACAAACGATGTAAATATGGACCATTTCACGGTGTTGCCCGTCAGCGTGGCTGCGGAGTGTGTCGCGTCAGCGCCGGTCCCGCCCACGAAAGTCAGTTCCGTCGGGAGGGTGTCGTACAGGGCAGGATATGACATTGTGGTCTTTACTATTTTCAGATTGTCGTAGTAGTTCGCGTTATTGGCGTTACCCTGAACGCCAACATACCCGCATGGAGCGATGATTGCGGCCGTATCGGTCCAGTCCGCCATATAAGCAGCCGGTTCAGCAGTGCCTCTCAGCCATGCCTTTGCCTGTATCCTGACACCGCTGGCTGTATCTGATACATGGATCTTAACGGTATACCAAGCATCCGTAGAAATCGATATGAACGCTCCCGCAAACGTGCCGCCGGTCGTGCCTGATACATATTTTTGTATCCACAATTGTTGGCCGACGGAATTTGAACCGTCAGGAGAGATGCCAACACCGTATGCGGCTCCCGCAGCCCCGTATAAACCATTGTCCCGGAATGTTATCAATGCATCATTGTCTCCGCTGGCCTTGTTTATTATGTAGAGGTCTCCCTGTATGTCACCGAAGCAAAAATTCCCCAGGTCAGTCCTCAAGAGATGCGGGTACTGTCCGCCTGTCTGCTCATATGAATAGATATGTCCGCCGCCGGCGTCAGACTGCCAGATAAAGCCCGGCCCGGGACCGGCAACCGTAAAACCGTTCAGGTCGGCGTCGAAATTATCCAGTGAATGAAATGCCGATCCGCCGGCCCGTACATCAAAAGAATATGTTACCGTTTCTCCTATCGCAGCTGTTGTTACGTTCTGGCTTTTGGTTATCGAAAACGGCTGCCCTACCGTGACCGTCACCGCGCTGCTGTCACCGCCTGCCGGTATCTCGTCCATGGCCCAGTGGGCAGTGTTTGAGATCACTGTGCCGGGTGTGGTGCCCGTATTAACCCTGGCGGTGAACCACACGCTCCCGCTTGCTTGCGGCCCCGGCACGGATGCCGTTGCCCAGGAAACAGTGGAACCCGAGACAATACCGCCGTTGCTTACGGATTCAATCACGCAGCCTGCAGGGATGTTGTCAGTTATGGTAAAATTGGTGCCATTGACAAAAGTGTAATCGATACTGAAAAGCACAAGATCTCCCGGCTGGACTACTGAGGATTCGGCTGTTTTGGATATTGTTGCAGCCGGCGACGGCAACGGTGCCACAAAAGAATAGTTCGCGTACGCCTGCGCATCATTGCAGCCTATATAAGAGGACCTGCCTCCGACAAGGATATAATATGTCAGGCCTGGCGTTGCGGTTGTGGGAATATGTATGCTCCATGTAATATCCTGACAGTGAGCAACAGTCTGGTTGTCGCTCATATTGTAACCGCCATTGGCGGTTGCCGCTCCGGGCCCGGTCCCTCCAATATCCATTCCGCCCTCGCTTACCTTAAACTCCTGACCGGCCGTATTGCACGCCATGAAACTTGAGTTTGTTGAGACCGCCAGCACCATCTTAGTATCTTCATAAGGGCCTGCGCAATAATTGAAAATAACCTGCACCAGATCACCCGGAGCAGGGCTGGCCGGTGTCACGCTTGTAATGCTGACTGATGTAACAGTGGCAAAAACAGGTGTAAGCGTAAAAGTTACAAGCAACACCATTAATAAGCTTCTTAGGATTTTTTTCATTTTCCTGTCCTTAGGATTATAACTAATATATAAATATTATAGTAGATTTTTTGGCAGATTTCAATTATTTTCGTAATTTTTTTGTAGAAGATAATCTGCAACTATTGGCAATCATATTTCATCACACTTAATTTTCCATCAGCATTCCAGTCAACAAAAGATACATAAGGTATTCCTTTGCATATATCAAAAAATATTTGGCCGATATTACTTGGTGTGAAATTTGCACTACCAACACTTTGCCAACTTGAACCAACCAGTTTCACTACATTTGCTTTAAATGTAGTATCAAAATCAATATATGCAAGATAAGGTATTCCTCCAATAGTTAATCCATCATCATACACTTCTATTTTATTTTCCGATGAACCAGTAGTTGTAAAATTTTGTACTCCCACAACTTGCCAAATCCCAGTCTCAAATTTAATCACATTAGCCTTATAGGAATTGTCCATATTACTGAAAGCTAGATATGGTAATCCCTCAAATGTGCCATTATTATATATGTATATTGATGTATATGTCCCTGCAACAATTGATGCTCCCGGGGATCCTCCAACGTATGTCCAAGTACCATTAAATTTCATTACACTTGCTTTGCTGCCTGATGCCGAGTCTTCGAAAGCTAAATATGGCATTCCAAAAGTCGTACCATTATTATATACATAAAAAGACATATAATATGCAGTTGCATTAGTAATGGCTGGATATCCACCCACATCAGTCCAACTTGAACCATAAAATCTTTTTACTGTTGCCTTACCAAGATTATACATATCCCTAAATGCAAGATATGGTAATCCATCTACAGTACCATCATCGTATACATAAAGACACAGGTTTTGTGCTTCACCATCTGATATACTAGTCGATCCGACAGGTATCCAGATTCCATACTTATATTTCATAACCTTTGCCTTAAAACCATTAGTATTATCTGCATAAGCCATGTATGGCATACCATTAAAGACAAAAAATGAAGGATTTGATGTTGATGTATTTGAAAATCCAATTCCGCCAATGTTATTCCATATTGAGCCATTAAAAAACATTGCTGATGTTTTACCGTCATTCCCATAGTCATTAAATCCTATATATATAGTACCATATGAAATACCTATTCCTCCATTATTTGCAATACCAATTGATATTCCCGGCGTTCCAATATACTGCCAAGATGGTGTACAATTCATTGTCGGCGTTGGCGTAAATGTAACTTGTGCGCAAACACAAACACTATTGTTCTTATATTTCCTTATCTTGCTGTTACTTGACATGTCAGTCATATTTCGTTCCATAGTTAAAACAAATATATCGCCATCTTCTTCCAATATTAAATCTTCTCCATATATTACATTTGCAACAGATATACTATATTGCCCATTATTGAATGTCGTATCCGGAGTCCCATCGTCATTGAATCTACTTATAAGTCCTCCTTCAGTATTCAAAACTAGTATTCTTCCGCATTTGTCTGTTGTTATGCCTTTATTGCCATTTCCTTTTATTGCTGTATATCCTCCAGTTCCAAAACTCATATCCGGGGATCCATCTGTATTATATCTGTATATTGCCGCCATCTCGCAGCTTGCCAGATAACAACTTCCAGTTACTAATATTCTCCCCAACCCGTCGATATATGCTTCTCTTCCACTTATAGAACCAGCATATTTAGTCTCTACTATTGTTCCCGGATTGGTTCCGGTAGCATTAAAACTCGTATCCAATGTGCCGTTATCATTAAATCTCCATATCACCATACCGGTTGTTGGATTATTTCCCTCTCCGACAATAACAATCTTATTATTTTGATCAAATGTTATGCCAAACCCTATTGTATTTAATGTCGGATTTGTTGTACTTATATTATTCGTTGTATATCCTGTTCCGTTAAAACTTAAATCCAATGTCCCATTCGGATTATATCTGCATACTGTCATTTTTGTCATAATTGGAGAATTGTTTCCCGAACTTACACCTACCGCCACTATTCTTCCTTCTGAATCTATTTTCATGTCCCACGCATAAAAGTCCACGCCTGAAGGCGGCATTGCATATCCGTTTGTTCCAAACGTAGTATCAATCTGTCCGTTTGGCAGACATCTAACCATTACACGCCCATCTATATTGTTTCTTGTTGTTGCTAGTATTTTATTGTTTTCATCAGCTATTACCGCATGATTGCCAGCGAGTCCGGGTATATATGTTAAAACTTGTCCATCTCCGTCAAATGTATAATCTTTTGTGCCATTTTGATTATATCTTGCAATCTCCAAATAATTATTATTGTAATTACCTGATGTGACTATTTTCCCCGTATTGTCCATTGTCATCGATGCTGCTAAATTTTCTAACTGTAATTCCCCATTATCTCCATATGATGTTTCAGTTAATACACAAATTATAGGTGTAGGCGTAGGTGTTGGCGGGCATGCTCCACCCCATTTAAGATAGTATATTTCGCCACTAAATCCATTATTTTTGCTATAATTAGTCCATGCGATATGCGGTATGCCATCATTATCAAGACATAATTGGGCACTACTTGCACTAGAATATTTTTCAGTATCTTGATAAACCTTAATACTAGATAATGATGTAGAACCCCTAACATCAACCCATGCCGTTCCATTCCAATATACGTAATATGGCTCATTTGTACTTTTGTCAACCCAAGCAACATGCGGATTACCTTCATTATCGAGAACCATAGAAACTGATTGTGATGAACAATTTGTAAAACTTAAAACTTGAGATTCTTTTCCAACACCATCTATATCCACCCAGGCAGTTCCATTCCATTTTAGAAAATTTATCTTAAAACTGTTGGAACTTGTAGAACCATCCACCCATATAATATTTGGATATTCGCTTGAATCAAGAACAATTTGTGGGCAAGTAGAGTAAGTGCTATTATTTGATATGTTAATTTTACTTAATGATGAGGAACCCGTCACATCAACCCAGTTAGTTCCATTCCAATTCATATAATTTATTTCGCCTGTTCCATCATATTCCTGCATCCAAACTAAATGCGGATGGTTTGCTGAATCAAAAACAAATTGTCTATTATATGAATTCTCTAATCCGGGTCTATCTATAACCACTTTTTCCGTCCCTGCTCCATCAATATCCGTCCAGTCTGCTCCGTTCCATCTTATATAACCCATTCTGCCACCATAAGACGGTATGCTATGAAATGCGATGTGCGGATTTCCTAAAGAGTCCATTTTAACATAAGGATTATAGTTTATGGGTTTACCGCACCAAACACACAATTTACTTGTTCCTGAGCCTGTAACATCGGCCCACGTTGACCCATTCCATCTAGTACAATAAATGTCAAATATTCCATTATAGCTAGATTTACCTGCAAATGTAACAACTGGATAACCTGACCCGTCCATTGTGAATGAATATGAATGCATACTTTTCCCAAGTGTGTTTACTGCTGAATAACCACTTCCTATACCGCCAACTCCTCTCCAGGATGTTCCATCCCACTCCTCATATCTTAATATAGCAGCATACTCCATCCACATTATGTGTGTATGATTATTGCTGTCAATTTCAAACCATGGGTTTTTCGAATTTTCTCCAGTGTTTGATACATTAATATTATTCTGCCCGACTCCGTCAATGTCAACCCATGCATCACAAGTAGCACTACTTGAGGTTTGCGGTGTTGCCTGCTCATAAATCTGCTGTACTGTAATCCCATTGGCAAACGATCCATTAAAATCAATATTTAATTGACCGTCATATACGGCAACTTTGGTTACTAATTCATATGCATAGGCAAATCCGGCGGAAGCAAACACATCGATATATTGAAAAATACTTTTGTCTTCGATATCTATTGAAAATACATTTTGTCCAGCACTTGTTACATTTTCATCAATTTCAGCGAATTTGAATTTTACTTCATACAATCCAACTGGAATGTTATCATAGATATAATGCAATGGTTTCGTTGGACTTCCTAATACCGCATTTTGATAAATATACTGGTCGACTGTACCTGCAATTGGTAATTGAGGTTTACTTAAAATATCAGGAAAATACTCTGAGCCCCATCCTCCTTTTTCATATTTACGTCCCTGCAAATATAAAATTCCCAAGTGGTCATTAAATCCAGCACCACCACAGTTCATGTTAATAATTACTGGTTGATTTTTATCAAAAGGTACCATTCCATATATATTTTTCCCGTCGACATTCACAGTTATTTTACCATTAGATTCGAAAGATGTTGCATTTCTGCTGTTATAGCTCCAGTCATTATCTTGATCATAATCGCTATAATTCACTTTAAATATTCCACTTTGAACCTCAACAAACTGCCCTTGATCTAATAGCCCCGCGCTGCTGCTGAATGTTATTTCGTAGCAACGATTTTGATCTTCCATATTGGTCTTACTAATTTCAGCAAAAGTGCTATTTGTTACATCTATTGCGCCGCTATTTTTTCCAACCCAATAAATTTCTCTATTCTCATTTTGTGAATCATCTTCAATTAAGTACCAATACTTTATTTTAACCTTCGAAAGATCTAATGGTATTGTATTCTCGTTGTATAATCTAAAATAGGGTTTGATTATGTTTGTTTCATCACTTCCAGGTTTATAGTCGATTCTCACTTTATATACTTCTGGTAATGCAATTGTTATTGTTGGAGTACATGTAATTGTCGGTACAATAATATTCGAGGACGTCGGTGACAATGTTTGTGTCATAGTATAAGAACAAGTAGGAGTTACAGTGAATGAATTATTAGGAAAAACGATTGTTGGCGTTAATGTATTTGTGTAATTTTCGCAGATATTTATATATAGGCTACTGCTTCCTTCAATATGGCTTCCCCAATTGAACAGTTGTTGATAATTTTCTGCAACATTTATAATTAAATACTTTCCGTCTGTATAAAAATCAGGAACTTGGATTGTTTTTGTGATTGTACTCCAATTTGAAGTTGAATAGTTATTTTCAAAAAGTAATCCTCCGTTGTGGCCAGTAATAACCGGGGTTTCATAATAACCGTTCTCTCCAAACACACAATCATCACTATATTCTGCAACCGAGTTTGATGAAAATAATATATCACCATATACTCTCAAATATGCATTACATTTAACTTCAAATGAAACTGTTATACTTTGACCGGGATTAATACATTGCGTGGAAAGAGTAATATTCCTTACTTCTGCAGCACCATATATAGTCACACAAGTAAAAAAAATAAAATTTAAAATAAAAAGATTTTTTTTAATCAAAGAATACCCCCGGCCGAGAATTTTTTTTGCAAAATATTTTCGCCCAACATCAATATTTAAATTTATTAAAATTTTATACCCGTCTTGCCTCCGATCACAACATAATAGGTGCCGCCTTCGGATATGGTGTTCGGTATATGGATGTTCCATGTCAGGGTCTGGCAATGGGCCGCGCCCTGCTGGTCGTTCATGTCATAACCACCGCTGACACTTGCCGTCCCTCCGCCTGTACCTCCTATATCAAATCCGCCTTCGCTTACTTTGAAATCTTGTCCGGTCGTGCCTCCGGCCTGGAAAGTCGGATATGACGAAACAGCGAGCATGAACCTGCTCTCTTCATTTGCACCAACACAGTAACTAAACTCAACAGCCACAGAGTCGCCGGGATTTGGGTTTGGAGGGGTCAGGCTGATTACGCTTACCGTATTGACCTCGGCTGAAACGAATGGCAAAAAAATAAAAACAAACAATAATGACAATGCGACCGCTTTTATTTTCTTCATTTTCCCGTCCTTGAAATTTAATTACTATATGGCTATTATAGTAGATTTTTTGACAGATTTCAATTATTTTTCGTAACTAAAATTACCCCGCAAACCAAAAATTACTTTTCTTTATGCTATAATGGTCCGTCAGAAAATAATTTACGAAAGGCGGCCGGGATGTATCCCATACTTTTTGAATTCAACAGGTTTGTTTTCAAGACAGCTTATCTCTTTGACCTGCTCGGCGCTGCCTCCGGGTTTATCATGCTGTTTTTCCTGACACGCTCCATAGGGTCGCACAATAGAAAAAATATTTTTTTGTTATCCGCAGCTATCTTTATCCCGTTCATCATCGGCGCGCGCCTCGGCGGCATTATTTCCCATTACATTGCGGCCACGCCGTCCGGCGATTCGCTGTGGTGTGGGGCTCGCGACAGCCGTACTCTGCGCATTCCCCGCAGCCAAATTTTTAAATATAGATGTCTGGGAAACCGCCGACCTGTACGCTCCCTCTATCGCGATAGGCGGATTTTTCGTCAAACTCGGTTGTTTTTTTATCGGCTGTTGTTTCGGAACGCCGTGCCCTGTTGATACGCCTTTTGCCGTTACCTTCCCCTTTAACAGCGGCGCTTCGCAGATATACCCGGACCTGCCCCTGTACCCTGCGCAATTGTACGAATCCACGGCATGGCTCGTCACGTTCATCCTGCTTATATTATTATATAGAAACAAGCCTGTCTTTGGCAGGATGATAGCCGCAGTTTTCTTCATTTACGGCACTTTCCGCTTCACAATCGAGTTTTTCCGCCACAACGACAGCGTTCAAATACTCTCCATTGGCCGGTTGTGGTGCTTATTGGCCATACTTTTGGCTGTTTTTGTATGGGTAAAACGCAAGCCTGTATAGTTTAATCAAATATATTCCATTATGACACTCTGCTTTATACGGTTGTTCCCAAAAATCACAAAAATCTCATTTTTCTATTTTTCAATATATTGACATTCCCGCCATTCATCCTGTAATCATACAGGACAATATTCATTTTATGCCTTTTTTCAGATTTAATTATGATATAATAGAAAAAAGGTGGAGCGCTGATGATACCATATTTCTATTTTGCCACACTGCAGGTCCCGTCGTACAATATACTTGCCGTTGCCGGTATAATATGCGGTTTTTCCCTCCTGATTTACACCACCAGACCGATTGACAGGCAGGAACGGATAAAACTACTCCTCTTTGCGGCTGTTATTATTATCCCGTTTTACTGCGGGGCACGCGGCTGGGAGATGGTTGTCTGCCTGCTCTCCGGCAAGGCCGGATGCCTCCTCTCTTTTTGGGGAGATGTCTCTCTTTTACCGGGCCTAATAACCGCTACGCTATTTGCCTTCCCAATTGCCCGTCTGCTAAAGACCGATCCGTGGATTGCTTCAGACTATTTCGCGCCGTCAATTGCCGCAGGGTGTATGTTCGCCAAGATGGGCTGTCAGTTGCGCGGCTGCTGTTTTGGCATCCCGCCATCCAACGGATGGGAATTTTGCGTAAACTACCCCTATGGTTCATACCCATATACAATATTCGCGGGCATGCCATTGCTGCCTGTCCAGTTATTCGAGTCAACCGTCTGGTTATTTATATTGATTATACTTCTCATAAGGAAAAAAAACCAAAAATTCAGCGGCGAACTTATGGTCCTGCTGGCGTTTTTTTACTCCGCTGCAAGGTTTTTCCTGGAATTGATGCGGTATCAGGACAGATACTCTTTCCCGACCCCGGTGCAGATCACCTGTGCCGTCATATTTTTTGTATCAATAATTGTATATCTTATAAAATCAAACTTTACAAAAAAGTTGTAATTTTACCAGCTTATTGTATAATTATATTGTTAGATATTAAATAAATGAAGGTATGATGATGAAAAAAATCTCTGGATCCAGAGGTGTCACATTAATAGAATTGCTCATTTCCTCCACAATTACCGCAATAATGATAGTCGCCGCAGTAAACCTGATCACGAGGGTTTACAGGGATATAACAGCTTCCCAGATGAAAACATACTCCATGAACCTTGTATCGGAAAACCTCGACAGGATGCGGCAGAACAGTTTTGAGGGGCTGGCCGTTACCGACGACAACCTGCTGCCTGACCCGCTTTCCAAACTCGAATCGAACCCCGACTATTATGAGTCCGTAATGATAGGAAACCAACCATTCAAGGTCTACAGGTATGTCCAGTACGCGTATGAACAAAACGACGGCAACATAACCCCGTCAAAACAGTCAGAGCTCCCGCCTGATAACAAGCACGACCTGAAGATGATAACTGTTGTGGTGACATACATGTCTGGCGGTTTTGAGAAATCCAGCAGGATGTCGACGCTGGTTTCGAACAAGCAGCTGCCACTATCGGGCTCAACGGTCAGTGGCCGCGTCCGCAAACTTCTGAACGACGGGACCGTCACGGACCCGGGCCTGGGTTCCAACGCCTCGGTACATTTCATCGGCTACCCGCAGTATACCGGGAGGATAGCGGATGACGCGGGCAATTACTCCATATCCAACGTTGCGCCCGGCTCATACAGCCTGGTCGCAAAGGGTGCAGGGCTCCAGGATACTGAATACACATCCAACCCCCTGACAGTCCCCGACATCCCCACTGTAATCCCGAACATAAACATCACATGCCCCGCCGTTGACTGCGGCTCGGTTTCCGGTAATGTCTTTTGGGACGTCATAGCGACCCCCACGCCGGTTGTCACGCCGTCGCCGACACCCGTGCCCTTCTGTGGCATTACAAAGATACTGGGGGCCACCGGTTCCATGTCTGGTAAAACCTCCAACTGGAACTACCCTACGCGTATATCCGTACAGGACAACAATGACTCTGATACCGATCTTGGGTTCCTGGTTAACCGCAACAACAGGCTGCTATATTCGCAATTCGCCGACTATACCGAGGCCAACACATATATCTGCAGTGTTACCCTGAAATACAGGGCTAACTGTTACTACGGTTCCGCGACCGTGCGGCTGCATGTGACTAACAACGGCGGGTCTGTCTGGGCAGATACCGCCGTGCCAAGCGGCTGGACTGGCACCGTTTCAACTGTTTACAACAGTACAAACATACCGAACATGGCAGACTACCTGGAATTTTCAGTCCCGCTGACCCCGCTTTATGACTCCTGGACCTGGGCAAAGGTCAACAGCCTTGGTGTTGCCTTCAGAAGCGCCAATACCAGCCCGAACTTCATAGCCTGGATTGGCATGGATTACGCGTACCTCGAGGTGCAATACGCGGTCGCAACACCCGTACCCACATCGACATTCACCCCTGCTGTTACGCCGACACCCTATCCGTCGCCATGCGCGGACAATGCCACGATAAAATCCCTGGACGGCCTGTCCATGCCATACCTGACGACCGCATGCTATTACAGGGTTGACAACATCGACCCGTCCACCGGTGAGACCGTGCTCGAGGCAACCAGGAGGACCAGCGACTCCCCGCCCATATCCTATTATGCACGCCTGACCGGAGTCCCGGTATCGGCAGGCACCGTAACGTACCAGGACATCTTCCTGACCGTAACCTCAGATGTGCCTACTATAAACGGCAGGGTCAAGGACGCGCTTACCGGATTAGGCCTCATAGGCGCCGAAGTATACCTGTCGGACCCGCTTGATGTGAGCCCGACAACCGTCGGCGGAGGCAATTACACCATAATGCCTGCAACGGTGGGTTCATACATATTGACAGCCTCTCTATCGGGATACAGGATATCCGAGCCCATCTCATTGTCCTCCATCCAGAACGGTGTGCAGTACGCACCGGATATACTGATGTACCCCGTAGGCAAGGTCTCGGGCATGATAACAGACGACGTGACAGGAGACCCTGTTTCGGGGATTACCGTGGAGCTCAAAAATAACGCCGGAACCGTCTTGGGTTCGGGGCTGTCAAACGCATCGGGTATTTACGAGATAGCCGACATCCCTGTAGGCAGCGGTTACAAGGTCCAGCCTTCCGTTGACGAGGATGAGTACGTCATCACCTACCCGATAGGCCAGTACTGGTCAAACGTATCCGTAGTACAGGGCATCACCACATTCGGTAAAGATTTCAAAATCAGGGCCAAATACGGCACAATTTCCGGGACCATAAACCTTACAGAGGCGGATTCGGCCGGCGGGCTTTTGATTCTGGCTTATCCCTCGTCCGTAACACTTGTTGCGGATAAATACACCAGGACCAATGCTGACCAAAACATGCAGGGCCATACTCAGAGGCTTCGCGTGACACAGCCATACTACGGCTCCATATCCGGGCAGAATTCCTCATACAGCATCAAAGCGCCCGTCGGCGCGACTTATAATATTTACGCCTACTACTCTTCGGTCTCTATTACAGGTACGGTACAGAAACCTGTGAGGACTATTAAAAAATATTACAAGGTCCTCTCCGGTATATCGCCAAACACTTCAGGGAATAATTTTACCGGGGACCCTTCATCATCCTGGACAACATATTAAGGGGCATACAATGAAACTATCCGGCCGTAAAAAAGGCTTTACCCTCATTGAACTGATGTTAACGGCTACCCTCATGGGCATCGTGACAGTGGGGCTGTACAACCTTTTAAACAACGGCCTCTATATGTGGAATTACGGTACCGCCAGGATGGCCCTTGACAGCGAAGCCAGGATGACAATGCTGATGATCAAAAAAATTGTGCAGGTTTCTCAGGGGTCCACGATTTCCATCTCAAGGCTCAACACTTCGTCGCCTGTCAACAGTTACCTCTCCTGTCTGGCGGGCGAAACGATCTTTGTGTCGTCCAACAGGGTCAAATGCGGTTGCGGCATGTCGAACGATATCGAGACCGTGGGCGTTAAGGGCGCCCCTGTCGAAATCTACCAGGACAGGAATTATATTGTAGCCTCCTTCCCGCAGGTGAAACCGGGTACCGACATGACAGATTCTACGGCTGTCAGCAACAACACCAAATACACTTCCATAACAATCACCGCAAATGCGGATTCGCTGGAATTTGCCTTTATTGATTCTCCCGAAGGCACAAAGATATCGACCGCCGTTCGGCTCTCAAAGCTGGTAATGAACGACAGACCGATTCTAACGGTTTTTTTAAAAGATATTGCCGTCGTAAAGCACATGAATTCTGCCGGTTATTATAATAATTAGGAGAGTATAACATGCCCGACAGGAAAACACGGACGTTGACAGGATCTTCAGCCGGCCAAACACTTGTTTTTGTCATGATGCTTGCCGCGGTGCTGACACTGCTCGGTATGACCATGGTGTCGCTATTCAGAAAAGAATCCATACTGTCTGTCAGGCAGAACTGTGTTATGCAAAAACAGGAACTCGCTTCCATGGCCCTCGAGCAGGTGATCTATAAATTGCAGCAGGGCGACAACTGGTACAAAGTCGGCCTGACGGGCATGGCCAATTACAATGGTTACGGCCACGAGTTTGAAATAAACAGCGGCGGGCAGAAAATAGGCAATTACAAAATACACCTGACCGAAGGAAATCTTTTTTTTACCACCCTCAGCGATCCATACTCCAGACAGGCCAAGCAAAATTTCCGAACCGTCGGCATCAAGGTTAATACCGCAAGATCGAATTGCAGCGGTTCTTACTACGCGGTCATCGAAAGAATGAAACTTAGCGGGCCGCTGCTGTCAAAAGGCAAAATTGACATACCGTGCATCCAGCCGGCGAACCTCGTATCCCCCACTTTCAGGGCGAATTTCTTCTGGGGCGACATATTTTCCGGCAATACCATGAGCGGCTACTGCCGCATACCCGATATTGACGTTGGCCGCGGAACAACTGGATGGCGAGAACAATGGCTCCCGAAAGTATTCGCAAAGAACGACATTTACACACACATAAACAACAGCGCCTCCGGCAACTGGATATTTGGCTATACCTATAATGACATGAGCCCGACTGCCAACGCTCACCCGTTCTCCGAATTTGCCGATGTCCCGGATATAGATTTTGAGTGGTACAAAGGTCAGGCAAAAAAACAAGGGTCCTATTACGGCCCGGGCAATATCGCACAGGTGTCCCAGGCCAACGTACTGACGTTGATGTCAAAATTAAAGAGCCAGACATCGGTCCTGTACATAGACACTACCGACGGGCTGCCTGTCAGAGGTGGATCCACCTGCAACACTTACAGCGGCAGCCTGACTTATACTGCCAACACGCTGAATTTTTATGTAACAAATTCCAACCAGTACATGACCCAGGGCACCTGCATAATCATGGGCCCGCTTGTCATCAAGGGTGACACCCCGTCAAATATCACCTACACCGGCGGATATACATGGAACCTCGGCAGCGGCACCGGGACAAATGCGGACCGCATCAGCAATATTTCCCCTCCTGGCAACTGGTACTTCCCTCAGAATACCGACGGTTACCACTATGTCAGGGATACCTCAAATCCTGCAAATTCCAAGCTCACAAAGGTGAAACACTACGGCCTGATGTATGTAAACGGCGAACTGCGGATAGGCGGCCCCAGGGTGGGTTCATCCACATCATCAAACGTCTGCATTTACGGCACGGTCTATATCGGTGAAAACGGTTCACTAACCATGGATACCTCGAATGACTCGCCTGTGCTTTTTGTCTACAACAATATGTCAGCAAACCTTTTTGGTTCCACGGGTAACTCCATGAACATTATATCCTTCAACGAGTCCACCTTCCTTGTTCCCACTTATCAACCGGACTACTGATAACGCCGCATGAAGGTAAATCCTCAGCTCTTTGTCCGGGTTTCTGCAAGCTTTGCCGTGATTTGTGCGGTCATGCTCTGGCCGGGCGCATCCCAGGTGTATCAACTGCCAAAAGGCGCTGCCTTTGTTGCCGCCATGGTTGTGTGTATGTCAGCCCTCGCATTTTCCCGGGATGGATTTGATATGGACCTTGCCTCATGCGTACTTACCATGTTCTATCTTTACACCGTTTCACGCCTCCTGTTCTCAACGGCAAACCCGTCATTTATATACGGCCTTACCTACTTTTCC
>JAJFUW010000126.1 GCA_021372235.1 Spirochaetia bacterium | reverse complement strand
TCATACTATTCCCCCTGCCCGTTCCAGACATAATTATATACGGCCAGGGCGCACGCGGTAACGACCGCGAGCAGCAGCAGGTACGGGTTGATGTTCTTGTAAGTCAACATCAGCAGTCCCGTCAGTACAAAAACCACCCCGTGGAAATACATTCCCATCTTTGTCCTGAAATTTTCGAAAAGCACGGCAAAGCCCACTGCAGGTGTGACCCAGAACGCCAGTTCAAGGCCTTTTAGCACCTGTTCCGGCATGGTTCTGTAGATTGTCTCAGCGAGCCCGGCCCCAAAAAAAAGAAACATCAGGTATAACACGATATCCCTTGCAAATTTCGCCCCTATTGAAAGCACCTGTGCGCGCATTATATACTGCACTTTCCCCGCAAGTATCCCGGGCTCAAGCATCCTTACTATTTTTGTGTTCAACTGCCTGTTCCATATATCCATCTGTCCCGTGAGATAACCGGCCGCGGCACCTACGCACAGGCAGAACATCATCACCTGCTCCGGCTCAACCGCTGCAGCCGGCATGCTTTTGAGAAGTTCAATGCTTAACCCCGTTGATATGAACGCAATAGCCGTTGAAGACGGCGGTACATACGCCCCAACGGGCGGCGATATCCATATGAACTGGACCATTGATCCCAGCAGGATGCCCGTGACCGGATCCCCAAATATCAGGCCCGCCAGGCCCCCGGCTATCACCGGCTGCGATATCAGTGTCATGCCTATGAAATAATTGTCCAGCTCGAGCGCCGCTCCTGTCAATATGGCCGCCGCCATTACGCCCGGACCCTGCAAAAACTGTTCCATCAATAACGCTCCTTCAGGACTGTTTCTTTATCTTTTCTTCTATTGCTTTCAATATGTTCCGTCTGATGTCGGTAGGCACCATCCGTACCTCGAGCGCCACTTTCAGGCCTCCGAGTTTTGTCAGCGCGTCCACATCATCCGCATTCACAAAAATAGCGTCAAATAACTGTATCTTACCGTCCTCAAAATGCATACCGCCTATGTTCAGTTCGCCGATCATCGCACCCGCCATGACCATCCGCAGAGCGTCGCCGGGCGACTTGAAAAGCATGATTGCCCTGTCTTCTTCATACTCCCTTTTCTTGACCTTTTGTGCGGCCTCGTCCACTGTCAGAATGGAAAGTTCTATTTCCGTAGGTGTGGCCATACGAAACAAAAATTTTTGCATATCGTTTTTGACTGTCTCGTCATTCACGACTATTATGTGGTTTGCCTTCAGTTCCTGTGCCCAGCCCACTACCACCTGTCCGTGTATAAGCCTGTCATCCACCCTGTTGAGCAATATCGGCATTTATTTATCCCCTGTGCTTAAAAATCGCCTTGGCATCGATTATGGACTTGTCCCTGCGTTCCATTATGAGTTTGCCGAGTTCGTCCACCGTCCTGTTCGAGTGCATTATCGCCTCTATGATCACCGGCAGGTTTACTCCGGTTATTATCCTGACGCTGTCGTTGGAGCCGTACAGCGCAAGCGCCGTATTGCATGGTGTCCCGCCGAACATATCGGCAAGTATCAGGACACCGTCGCCGGTATCCATCTTTTCGACCGCAGCCTTAAGCCTCACGGAGAAATCCTCGGCTTTGTCATTTTTCATGAGCGACAGCGTACCCACGTTTTCCTTTTCCCCTACTATCAGGTTTACCGTCTGTTTCAACGACTCGGCCAGCGTTGAGTGGGAAATTATCAGTATGCCTACCATCGTTTCACCTTCACACTATTATTAATTTCATTATCATCTTCGCCAGTTGCTGCGGCGAATGCCTGATGTAATCGCCTTCCGAGAACAGCCTGCCCGCAACCAGCGTCACTCCGAGGGCGGAGATTGCGTTCGGGTCCACCGGCACGATATATGCATCCTCTTTGGCGTACCTTTTCAGCACTTCGTCTTTCGGCTGTTTGTTATTTGCTATCACGTAATCGATCATCCTGCCGCCTGTGTGTTTGAAAATGGCCCTCAGGTGATCCGCGACCGTGTAGTTGTCCGTCTCGCCCGGCTGGGTCATGATGTTGCAGATGTATATTTTCACGCTCTTGGTCGAGGCCAGCGCTTCTTTTATGCCCGGGACCAGGAGGTTGGGTATGATGCTTGTATACAGGCTCCCCGGCCCTATGACGACCGCGTCCGCGTTCTTTATGGCTTCCACAGCCGGCCCGTAGGGGTCCACTTTTTCCGGCACTATATAAACCCTCTCTATCTCGCCTTTTGCCGCGGGTATGTTGGACTCGCCTTTTACCACACGGCCGTTTTTCATCCTGGCCCTCAGTTGTATATTTTCCAGCGTCACGGGCAGGACTCTGCCGTTTATCGCCAGAATCTTGGATGATTCGTTTATCGCCGTCGGGAAATCACCTGTCACGTGGCTCATCGCTGTCAGGTACAGATTTCCGAAGCTGTGGCCTTTGAGTTCCTTGCCTTTGGAAAAACGGTACTGGAACAGTTTCCCCAGCAGTGTTTCCTCGTCGGCAAGCGCGACTATGCAGTTGCGTATATCCCCGGGCGGTAATATGCTGTATTCCTTGCGCAGCCTGCCCGAAGAACCTCCGTCGTCGGCCACGGTCACCACAGCCGACAGGTTGTTTGTAAAAGCCTTCATGCCGCGCAGAACATTGGGCATCCCGGTACCGCCGCCTATGGCGGCTATCTTTGGCCCGCGTTTTAATTTTGCGTTCACATACGCCTTATTCAGGAACTCTTTTTCCTTGTTGGGCGCTATGATGGTGAGTACGGAAAAAGACGCCCTGCGCCAGGCCAGTATGATGCCGCCCACGGCCAAAAAAATCAGAATATAGTCTGCCGCGCGCAGTCTCTGCAGTTTGTAAAATACGTGGTCGATGTTTATCCGTTCTATCCTTATATTTTTGACCATTCCCCCGATGTTGCCCGTCAATCCGACGATTAGCACCACCACGGAAAGGACAAAAAGAAAAAACCACCTTTTCATCCTTATGCCGGGATAAAGCCACTTATTGATTTTGAATATTTTCACCTTTTTCCCTCTTCATCCATTTCATTATGGTTTTGTTAAGTTCCCTCGCCGGATTATATCCCCGCGCCTTTAGCCGCTGTGTCATAGCGGCCACTTCTATTATGACGCTCAGGTTCCTGCCCGGCCTGACCGGCAGGATTATCCTGGGGATTTTTGCCCCCAATATTTCGTCATAAGTATCCTCAAGGCCCAGCCTCTCGTAATCTTTTCCCTTTTCCCACTCTTCGAGGTGTATGACAAGCTCTATTTTTTGGTTATCTTTGACCGCGCCGACGCCGAACAGGTTCCGCACATCGATGATGCCCACTCCCCTGATTTCCATATGGTGGCCTATGACCGCGGGCCCGCTGCCTTCGAGTTCCCCGTCCGCAATCCTCGTTATTTCTATGAGGTCGTCAGCCACCAGGCGGTGGCCCCTCTTTATGAGTTCCAGCGATATTTCGCTTTTTCCCGTACCGCTTTTCCCTACAATAAGCACCCCTATGCCGTACACATCCACAAAAGTACCGTGCATGGTTATCTTTGGGGCAAATTTTTTCTCCAGGTATATCATCGCGGAACTTACGGCTTTGGTCGTAAATAACGATGTCATGAGGACGGGTATCCCGTATTTTTTCGCGAGCGTCAGGAAGTTAAACGGCGGCTTAAGGTTCCTCGATATCAGTATGCAGCAGATATTTTCGGAAAAAATCCTTTCCAGTACCGCGCCTGCTTTTGCCCTGCCCATTTTTTTTAAAAAAGTCAGTTCGGTTTTGCCAAATACCTGGAGCCGGTCATACGGGAAATAATCAAAAAAACCGGCAAGCGCCAGCCCCGGCCTGTTGATGTCGGCCACCGTTATTTTTTTTTTGGAAAAAAATTCCTCTCCCGCTGCAATCCTGAGGTGAAATTTGGACTTATTATCATCATAGAATTCTTTGACTGTGATATAGTTCATCCGGGGCCCTCCCCTGGACAAAACAGCAAAGGCTCCTGTTTTGTTTTCTCTTCCTCTTCTATTGTCTGTATTACAGCCGCCTTATCGGTTGCTGCCAGTATCTTGCGCCTGTAATACTTGTTTTTGAGGAAATTGGATACCCTCGCAAGCGCCTTTAGCATCAGTCCGGCCGCTCCCTCGGGTGCCAGGAGGAGGAAAAATATATTTACCTGTTCGCCGTCAAGCGCATCAAAATCAACTCCGGCTTTTGAAACGCCAAAAGCGGCTATGAGTTCTTTTACGCCTTTTGTTTTGCTGTGAGGGATGGCTATGCCCTGTCCCACGCCCGTAGAGCCGAGTTCTTCCCTCTCCATGAGTGAATCAATGGTCGTCTTCCTGTCAAGTATGACGCCCTTTTTTACCAGCATCTCAACAAGTTCTTCTATGACCTCTTTTTTAGTTTTTGACTTTACGTCCAGTTCTATGCAGTCTTTATCCAAAAAATCCAGAATACGCATCTCAGAGCACCTCGTTTAATATTTGGAAATTGTCATCCCGAACTTGCCGTCCTTACGTTTGCGCAACAGACAAACTTTGTTAAAGTCAACGTTGTAAAATAGCATGAACTGATCGGCCGAGGCGAGAAGCTCCTCCGATGCCTCCTCGGTGTTCATGGGTTTCAATGCCTGCAGTTCCTCTTCCTCTATCTCGTTGAACTTATCACCCCTTGCATTGGTCGTACTCCCCATGTTTGCCAGGATATTTATCCTGTCATCCTTATTATTATTCTTCTCGGAACGCTGTATCTTGTCCTTTTGCTTCTTTATCTGGCTGAGAAGTTTCTCCTCAATAGCATCAATTGAGGCATACATGTCCTTTGTCTCGACTTTTGCGGAAAACTTGTGGAACTTGGATATGAGAACGGCCTCCGCAATATGGCGGTATTTCTGGACCTCGATTATTATATGCAATTCTCCGTGGTCCTTAAAATCAAAATACCCTTCTATTTTTTCGAATTTCTTGGCTGCATACTGTTTCAGGGCTTTTGTCAGGGACACGTGCCTGCCTGTTAATGTAATATCCAATGCTAATAACTCCTGGAAAATAATGACATCCCATTAAAAATAACATATAAAAAAATGTATGTCAATCATGAAAAGCCCGCTTTTGGAACGTATTGCGGGGGGGGCGTTCCGATACCAGCCTTTAAACATTGAAACTTTTTATGCTGTTTTGCAAAACGGAATTACCGTTTAGCCGGGGTCCCTATTTCCTGCGCAGGTTCACAGGTCCAAGCCCCAGTTGTTCGCGGTATTTTGTGACGGTCCTGCGGGATATTTTTACCCCTGATTCATTGAGTTTCCGCTCTATTACCGTATCCGTGAGCGGTCTGGTTTTGTCCTCAGCCTCTATCATATCCCTGATTTTAGCCTTGACGGATTCGTCCGACACCCTCTCGCCGCTGCTGGTGTCCATGCCCGAAGTGAAAAAATGTTTCAGCGGGTATACGCCGGACGGCATCTGAATATATTTTTTGGATACAATCCTGGAGACCGTCGATTCCGCTACCCCGACTTCCCGGGCGATTTCCTTCAGCGTGAGCGGTTTCAGCCCTGCTTCTTCGTAACGCATGAAATCTTCCTGCCTTGCGAGTATCTTTTTAACGACATTTTCTATGGTTTTGTTGCGCTCTTCGAGGGCCTTGATTATCTCCCTGACCCTGTTTACATAACTCCTGATAAATTCCCTGGTTTTTTTGTTCTCCCCGTACTCCTTGATTAGTGCCCTGTTTATCCGGACTTCGGGGAACTTTTCCGGCACATGGACGACCGGCTT
>JAJFUW010000118.1 GCA_021372235.1 Spirochaetia bacterium | reverse complement strand
CCCGTTTGACAGGCAGGCGGGGAATTGCAGGTTGCAGGTGCCGGCGGAAAGATTTGTCAATGCCGCGTCAGGAACGTACTATGGTGTGGTGGAGGCAAAGGGACACGAAGGGGAAACGGCGCGCAGTGCGGTTTTTGTGGCACTTCTAATCAACTAAAACGGTTCCAGGTTCCAAGGCCCACCCAACCCTAAAGTGTTAAAGCCAAACTCCAAACTGTCTTTATCTGAACTTATCTGTTCTTAGCAGGCAGCCCTTTTATCTGCCTCGTCAAGTCCGCGTCCTTTTCTATGGAAACACTAATTTCCCCGCCTGTGTTACCGCCGATGAAAGACGCGGCCGCTGCAAGCATACCCGGAAAGGCCCTGCGCAGGTTCTTTGACTGGCCGACCGAGGAGATCGAAGTTTTCCATATCTCGTTGAGTTTCGTGCCCGGCTTTACGTTTTTTATGTCAAAGGCGTCCAGTATTATATATTTTCGATAGACCGTATATTCGGCTGTCTGGCTGGTAAAACCGGTTATGCCGTACTGGGGGTCAACGCTTGTCTGTGAGTATTCAGTGACCGTGTTATCCGGGTTCTTGCGATGTGTTGTTACAGAGTAGACATCGGTACCGGTCTGGCCCCACACAGGGGTTGTGTAGGAGTATGTGTGGGACTCGGGTTCGCCAACGCCGTAGGAGAGATAAATCTCAAACTCTGCCGGGTGCGTGTCGTCGGCAAGCACATAACCCTGTACAGAGAGGGCGCGCACCAGCAGCCCGGCGTACTCCTTGAATTGCAGGTCATAAGTGCTCACATCCCTGTTCCCCGGCAGTATCTGGTAAACCCTGGGCTTGTTATCACGGTTGTCGTTTATGGAATCCACATTGACCAGATAAACCCTGGCACAACCGGTCAAGAAAAAAAAGGAAAGCGATACAATCAATAATCCGTATTTTAACTTCATGAAATCCTCCTGTCATGTCTAATATAACAATTATACACGTAAAAGGATAAAACGCTAATTATTATTTTGGTATTTCTTGGAACGCATGACCGTTTAATGAAGCCGATTAATGTGAAAACAATGCAATCATTTTTATATTTTACATTGACACCAACCCGGTTTTAACCTCTTTACCTTTGCCGGTGTTTATAGTATTATATGGCTGTTTTGGAACGATATAAATTTATATAAAATCTTTTAAGGAGGCAGTGGAATGAACCGTATAGCAGCAATAAAGGCAAGGCAGATTATCGACTCCCGCGGTAATCCTACAGTTGAAGCCGATGTCATCCTGAACAACGGCGTGATGGGCAGGGCGGCGGTACCATCCGGCGCATCCACCGGCACAAAAGAGGCCGTTGAACTGCGCGACGACGACAAGAAAAAATGGGGCGGCAAGTCGGTATTAAAAGCGGTCAAAAACGTGAACGACACGCTGGCAAAAGCATTAAAAGGCATGCCGGCTGACAACCAGGCCGCGCTCGACAGGGCTATGATAGAAATCGACGCAACCGATAACAAAGGTAAAATGGGAGCGAACGCCATCCTCGCGGTCTCCCTGGCGGCGGCGAAAGCTTCGGCCACTCTGCACGGGCTCCCGCTGTACCGCTATATCGGCGGAGTGAACGCAAAAGAACTGCCTGTCCCGATGGCAAACGTAGTGAACGGCGGAGCGCACGCTGACTCCAACGTCGATATTCAGGAATTTATGGTAATGCCGGTCGGCGCGCCTTCTTTCTCGGAGGCCGTGAGGTGGGGTGCGGAGACTTTCCACGCGTTAAAAAAAGTATTAAAGGCAAAAGGATATAATACCGCGGTCGGAGATGAGGGCGGTTTCGCGCCCAGCTGCAAGTCAAATGAAGAACCGCTGGAGTGCCTGGTGGCGGCTATCGAAGCGGCGGGATATAAACCGGGCAAGGACATCAGCATAGCCATAGACGCGGCCTCATCGGAGTTCTACGAGGACGGTAAGTACATATTCAAAAAATCATCGGGCGACAAGCTGACCTCAAAAGAGATGGTGGAGTTCTGGGTCAGGCTCGTTGACAGGTACCCGATAATCTCTCTCGAGGACGGCATGAGCGAGCATGACTGGGACGGACACAAACTTTTGACCGAAAAGCTGGGCAACAAGATCCAGCTCGTAGGCGATGATCTTTTCGTGACCAACCCCAAAATACTGAAAGAAGGCATCGAGAAGGGCATTGCAAACTCGATACTTATCAAGGTAAACCAGATAGGCACGCTGACAGAGACGCTGGACGCAATCGAGATGGCGAAACGCGCCGGCTACACAGCGGTTGTTTCACACCGCTCGGGCGAGACAGAGGACTCAACCATTGCGGACATTGCAGTTGCTACCAACGCCGGGCAGATTAAGACGGGTTCGTTCTCCAGAACTGACCGTATCTGCAAATACAACCAACTCCTCAGGATAGAGGAAGAACTGGGAGAACTGGCGCAGTACAATGGAATTGCAAACTTTTATAACTTGAGGAAAAAATAAGATACAGTAAAATAAAAAAGCCGCCCGAAAGGGCGGCTTTTTTATTGCTATAAATTTCTGTATCCGGAAAGTGTAAAGTATAAGTAAGGCCCAACCAATAGCCAATGACCCAAAAAAACATATGGACCCCGGCCCTCAACCAATACCCCCAAAACCACCAGTTTACTATCGAGTCATGCAGTTTCCGGTTGTATGGCATCATATTGTCAGGCATCCTGTCCATGCCTTACTTGTAGGCGATATTGTAGCGCACGCGGCTCCCGCAGTATTTGAGTTTGTAAATGCCCGGCATTCGGGGTATGTTGACCGTCTTGTTGTTGTGAAACTGCGGGTTGCGGACGCGGGACAATCCTGCATAACAGCACCCTTATTGAAGGTGTTAAGCGGCTAATTTTACTGTCAGCATTTTCCGACAGAAATTTCTTTATTTTCCCGCCCGATATTGTATAATAATGCCGTTTCGGACAAGTAAAATCAAATGACGGACCTACAACACATCAAGGAGGAAACGTATGTACAGGATAGTACTGATCAGGCACGGCGAATCCGCATGGAACAAAGAGAACAGGTTCACGGGATGGACGGACGTTGACCTTTCGGAAAAAGGGATGCAGGAGGCAAAAAAGGCAGGCCAGGTCCTGAAAAAAGAGGGATATGTTTTTGACCTCGCCTATACTTCGGTTTTAAAAAGGGCCATCAAGACATTGTACGCGGTCCAGGAAGAGATGGACCTGCTCTGGATACCGGTCATAAAGAACTGGCGTTTAAACGAGAGGCATTACGGCGCGCTCCAGGGGCTCGATAAATCTGAAACCGCCGCAAAACATGGCGAGGAGCAGGTAAAGATATGGCGCAGGGCGTACGATGTACCCCCGCCGCCGCTTGAACCGGCCGATCCGCGCAGCCCGGCCAACGACCCCAGGTACGCGGACCTGAAGCCAAAAGAAAAGCCGCTGACAGAATGCCTGAAGGACACTGTCGCGCGCGTTCTGCCTTACTGGAACAAGGAAATTGTGCCGAATATCAAAAAGGGAAAAAAGATAGTTATCGCGGCCCATGGCAACTCGTTGCGCGCGCTGGTAAAGTACCTGTCAAACATATCGGATTCCGATATAGTGAATCTCAACATACCCACGGCCATGCCGATGGTATATGAACTTGACGGGCACATGAAACCGCTGAAACCGTATTACTACCTGGGAGACCCGGAAGAGGTCAAAAAGGCAATGGAAGCGGTGGCGAATCAGGGTAAGGCAAAAAAATAGCAGGAAAAGAACATACGCTTAAGGGGAAGGTTCATGAAAATGCATCAGAGGTGGGGCGGGGGGTTGTTTTTTGTGTTGCCCGGATCACCATCATCTTTGCATACGTGTTAGGGAACCGGGTGCCGTATATAACAGCGGCCGGAACTTTGAACAGGAGCATCACGATGTCAGGCGAATAGAACGCGGGCGGGGACAAGGCCAGGGAGAGGACAGCCTTGTTTGTGGTTCGGTGAATGTGGACTGACAAACGTTGAGGTAAAATATACGGTAAACGTAAAGGACGCGGTGTTGAGGTGCGGTCATCAGGATAGACCGTATAAAACCGTTAAGGATAACAGGAAACTCGGATTCTGGAGGAGTAGAGTTAAATAAAATGTGACAGAATAAGTACAAAAAGCATAAAAGTAAAAAACATCTTATTTATAAGGCGTATTATTTAAAAACCAAATATCGTTATTGTTGACAAAAAGCATAATTGTTATGTATAATAGATTGTAGTTGTAGATTGTGCGATATGTCACAAAAATCGCAAAAAAACTGACCAGGAGGCTATCAGGAATGGGAATGACTCAGGCAGAGGCAATTGCGGAAAGAATAAAAGGGGAAGCCAAAAGGCTGTATGGGCCGATTCTTGTAAGGGTTTCGCTGGATGCATATCCTAATGATGACGGCGCGGATATTTATATGTACGCTCCCAGAAAGTATTCAGACATGCTGCTGACGAAACTAAAAGCCGCCAGGGAACAGTTCCTGAAAGGCACAAAGGTAGACCGCGATAAACTGCGTTTGTTCATGGAAGATTCCGAAAACATGTCACCGGAGCTGAAAGCCAAGCTTATGGCGCAGGCGCAGGCTCCGCAACCACCGCAGAAATAAATCCCATACAGGGTAAAATATACGGCACACCGTTGAATTTGAAAAGTAATGACGGGATTGGTGTTTCTATATTTGCTTTTTTTATTTAAAAAAGTATTGTAAAAGAAGGGAAGTAAAGGGTTAAAATGAAGATGACAGGGAAGCTGAAGCAAAAAAGGAAAACACACCTGACATTGATGGTAGTACCGGACGACACAGGTAAGATTATAAGTGTGAAGTTAGGTGCCGGTTTGTTCCTGAGTATTATGGCGCTGTGGCTTTGCAGCGTTGTGGTTTCAGCCTATGTAATTTCCAGGCATGTAGATTACCGCGCCACCAAGGCTTATGACAGGTTCCTGAACCAGAAACACCAGGAGTTTGCGAAAGAGATGCTGGAGATGCGCGACTCGGTTAAACGCACGGTGGAAATAGACAGCCAGTTGCGCGACCTGCTACAGCTAAAATCAAAGAACGCCGTCATAAAATACACGGGTTTCGGAGGGCCTTCATACCTGGACACAAAACTCCTCGAGAAAAGCGTAAAAGACGGGGATGAGGTTATCAGCAGGAAAGCTTTTGAACTGGCGGTCCGGTATGTTGACGAGCAGTCAAAATACTCCGAAAAATCATTCCAGCAGATTATACAATACATAACAGAACAGCGCTCGCGCCTGACAGCGGTGCCCTCGGGATGGCCGGTCAAGGGCTGGATTACCGCGGCATTTGGCTCCAGGATAGACCCGTTTACCGGTTCACTATCGTTTCACGCCGGCGTCGATATAGCAAACGATATTGCGACGCCCATAAAAACGACGGCTGACGGGGTTGTGACCTTCGCGGAACTTGACCATGGCGGTTACGGCAACCTTGTCACCATCAACCACGGCAACGGCTACATGACAAAATACGCCCACCTTTTAAAAATAATAGTATCCCCGGGGCAGCACGTAAAAAAAGGGCAGGTTATAGCCTACCTCGGCACGACGGGACGGTCAACGGCGCCCCACCTGCATTACGAGATAAAACTCAACGGAGCCGCGGTAAGCCCGGTCAAATATCTGAACAAAGAAGTGGCACTAAAATAATTTAAAGCGCTGCAGGTTCCGGGTCCGCTGTTTAAAGCCCGTAAATTTGAGATCATTCAAAGGAGAGCCATGATATCCAACGGCCTTGAGACGGTTATAGGAAAAAGCGCGGAAATAAAGGGCGGCATTATATGCAAAGGCGCGGTTCGTGTCGATGGCAAGGTGGAAGGCGGGGTTAGCGGCGATGATGTAGTGATTATCGGAGAGCAGGCCGTGATAAAGGGCAATATCACAGGCACGCATGTTGTCATAGGCGGCAGGGTAACAGGCGATGTCACGGCAACGGTCAAACTGGAAATACTCCACACCGGAAAACTGTTCGGCGACATCAAAACACCAAAGATAGCGATAGCCGAGGGCGTGGTTTTTGAAGGCACCTGCGATATGGAAGCACTGCAGGTGGAAACGGCAAAAAAATAGTATAAGA
>JAJFUW010000100.1 GCA_021372235.1 Spirochaetia bacterium | reverse complement strand
AAGCGCATGTTTTCACGCAGGGTGGTTATGACGTTTAGCGTTGTTTATGAGACACCCATTGAAAAGTTGATAGAGATACCCGGCATACTGAAAAAAGCTGTGGAGGGTTTTAAGGACGTCAGGTTTGACAGGGCACATATGAACACTCTGAACTCGTCAAGTGTGGATTTTGAGATGGTTTTCATCGTCGATGGCAATGACTATAACCGGTATATGGATGTACGCCAGGCGGTGAACCTGACAGTACTCGAAGAGTTTGAAAAGCGCAAGATAAGTATTGCATACCCGACGCAGAGGGTGGTTTTAGATAAAATTTAGGCCCAAGTTACAGGGCCCAGGTCCCAAGTCTTCGGGCTAATGCGCACAATCCGGAGAAAATACATCAGGAGGGTTTATATGAATCGCCGCGAATTCATAAAGACAGCTTTTAATCTATCGGTTTTGACCGGTGCCGCTATCGCTGTTGGAAAGACACCTCTAATGGCTGTAACCGGAAAATCAACAGTCCCTCCGCTGCCGGAACTTGTGGCTATTAAGGGCGGGGAGCCCGGGGCCATGTTTGAGGTTGCCATCAAGGCCATCGGAGGCATGGGGCGTTTTGTCAAAAAGGGGCAGACCGTGCTCGTGAAACCCAATATCGGCTGGGATGTGGCCCCCGAGTTCGGCGCGGATACAAACCCTGACCTGGTGTATGCCGTTATAAAGAGCGCCTACGCGGCAGGGGCCAAAAGGGTATCAGTATTTGACCATACCTGTGACTCATGGGAGGAGTGTTACAAAAACAGCGGCATAGAAGCGGCTGTCAGGTCGGCCGGCGGTGTCATAGTGCCGGGCAGCCGGAAAGAATATTATAAGGAAGTAACAGTGCCGGGCGGGGTTTCGCTTAAAAAGGCAATGGCGCACGAACTCCTGATAAATTCGGATGTTTTCATAAACGTACCTGTCCTGAAAAGCCACGGCTCGGCCGGCATCACTGCCGGCATGAAAAATCTCATGGGCACTGTCTGGGACCGCGGTTCCTGGCACGCCACGGACCTGCATCAGCGCATAGCGGATTTTGCGGCGTACCGCAAACCCGATCTGGTAATAGTTGACGCATACAGGGTGATGATGAGCCATGGCCCCAAAGGAATCCAGTCGCTTGCAGACGTGGCCATGATGAGAACCCTGCTGTTGTCGCGCGACCTTGTGGCTGCGGAAGCGGCCGCGGTAAAACTTTTTGGCCAGGAACCGGCGCAGGTGAAATACCTCAGGCTGGCCGCGGAAAAAGGACTGGGGAAAATAGACCTTTCAAAGGTCAGGATACAACGGATAGAACTTTAATATATAATTGGCAATAATAATAACTGCGGGTTTTGTACCCTCACCCTGACCCTCGACCCCGCAGGGGGGGACTGTAAAGAGTCCCATGAAGGGAGAGGGAAGCGGCAGTTTGAGAAACAGATGGATAGACCATTATGGAGAAAAAATGAAATACTTAAAAATCGTCCGCCTGACAGTTTCCATAACCGTTTTCTGCCTGTTCCTCTGGCTGTTCCTCGCGCTTGTGCCCGTGAACACCAAACTGGCGAACGTTTTAACATACCTGCAGGTGACGCCCGCGTACATACGGTGGGCCGCGGGCATCGGGTCAGGGCTCATAGGGCTGCTGGTTGTCACGGGTCTGACGCTTCTTGCGGGCAGGGTTTACTGTTCTTCTCTGTGCCCGCTGGGAACGATGCAGGACGTTGCCATAAAACTCAAAAGTCAAAAATCAAAAATCAAAAACAAGTACAAAAAACCCCTCAATTGGCTGAGGTTCGGCATACCGCTTTTGGCGCTGCTTGCCTACCATTTCGGCCGCAAGGCGGAACCGCTGATGGTGCTGGACCCTTATACAGAGTTCGGCAGGATAACGACAGAAATTATAAAACCTGCGGCGGCTTTTGTGGTGAACGCCGTGTCATACGCGCTCGGCCAGGCAGGCATTTCAGCCGTGCGTCCCGTAACCATGCATTTCCAGGACCCGGGCATTGTCATAATTTCCGCGGTCATGCTGGCACTTTTGCTGGGGACCGCGTTTTTCAGGGGGCGGTTGTTCTGCAACACCCTGTGCCCCGTGGGCGGATTTTTGGGCGCACTATCATACCTATCTGTTTTCAAACTCGCGATGGACGGGGATAAATGCAACTCCTGCGGTCTATGCGGCCGTTTGTGCAAGGCTGAGTGCATAGATACGCAGGCCAAAAAACTGGATTTTTCCAAATGTGTCTCCTGTTACAACTGCGTGAACATATGCAACAGGGGCGCAATTTCATATAAGACACGATTCTTCAGAAAAAAGGAGGTTAACACTGAACGCAGGGAAACAATAAAGGCCATTTTTGGGACAGCGGCGGCAGCCGTCATATACCTCTCTTTTATTCCAAAAGCGTTCGCTGAGGGTGCGGCCAGCCTGATACCTGTCATAAAGAAAAATCCGGTAATAGTCCCGCCGGGTGCCGGGTCCATACAGAGGTTCAGGGAGATGTGTACCGGGTGCGGCCTGTGCGTCACGGCCTGTCCGTCGAAAGTGTTGACGCCACAGGTTCACAACAAACGCGGCATAATAGAGCAGTTTCAGCCGGCCATGGATTACCAACACTCATATTGTTCGTTCAACTGCGTCATTTGCTCGCAGGTATGCCCGACAGGCGCGATAAAAGAAATAACAGTGGAGGAAAAGCACATCAAGGCTGTCGGAGAGGCGAAATATATAAAGGAAAACTGCGTTGTCGTGACCAATGGAAAACCCTGCGTTGTGTGCGACGAACACTGCCCGACAAAAGCAATAATGCTCGTAAGGTACAAAAACGGCCTGCAAATACCATATGTCAGGGAGCACCTGTGCATAGGGTGCGGCGCCTGCGAAAAGACATGCCCGGCAGCCCCGAACAAGGCGATATATGTGGAGGGGCACCAAAAACATAAAACAGCGGAAAAGCCTAAGAGCATCGGGGTGAAATGGGAGGAAACCAGGGACTTTCCGTTTTAAAACTGCGGTAATCTGTACTTAAAGGAGGTTCTATGGGTAAACTGAGGACTATAAAGGCCATACCCAAAAGGTACAAAGGCACTCCTATCGAGACACTGATCCGTTATCAGAATTTTGGAGAGCCTTTCAAGCCATGCAATCAGGCGCAGGTTCTGGTGGCAATGTGTATGGATAACAGGAAGGTGCTGCGAGTGCCGGAAAAATTTGCGTATGTTATACGCACTGGCGGAGGCAACCTGCGGCAGAACGAGTTCAAGGTATCATTTGCGATAGCGGTAGGCGGAGTGACGGCGCTGGCGTTGATAGGCCACACCGACTGCGGCATGGTGAACCTTTATAGCAAGAAGGAACATTTCATAAAAGGTATGGTGAAGAGGGCGGGTTGGACAAAAGCGCAGGCCACGGAGCATTTTATGACGCTTGCGCCTCTGTTTGAGATAGACAATGAACAGGAGTTTGTCATTTCCGAAGCGCACAGACTGAAACGCAAATATCCAAAGATACTGGTAGCACCTTTTATTTATAAGATGGAAGATAACAAACTATATTTTGTAGAGGAATAGAACAATTCAGGACCCGGCGTCTCAAAACCCATTATGGGTGTTGTACTTTTGTTTCTTGTTTTAACGGGTTCTAAACTAAACGGTACTTTTTGAGCCGCTCAAAAAAGAGGTTTACCATGACCAACAGGACCTTAAAAGAAATGAAGCAGGTTTACAAAGTCCAGTATAAAAATATCCAAAAAGCCCTTAAATCTTACAGCGACAAATGGGAAAAGGGTTCGGACGAGGATGTGTTGGCCGAACTGCTGTTTTGCATCCTCACCCCGCAGTCAAAGGCAAAAGGGTGCTGGTCGTGTATGGTTTCCATTATAGACAAGGGGCTTTTGCTGAAAGGCAACGAGAAGCAGATACTCGCGGAGCTCAAATACCCGCGGTTCAAGTATAAAAAGGCGAAGTATTTCGTTGAGGCCCGCGACAAATTTGTGAAGAACGGCAAGGCGCATATAAAGGATTTTATGCGGCAGTTCAAGGACCCGTATGAGATGCGCGACTGGTTCCATGAGAACATAAAGGGTTACGGCCTGAAAGAAACGGGCCATTTCCTGCGCAACGTGGGGTTTGGCGAGGACATAGCCATACTGGACAGGCATATACTGAGAAACTTAAAAAAATTGGGCGTCATCAGGGAAGTCCCGACGCACATATCGCCAAAATTGTACCACGAGATAGAGATGAAGATGAAGGCGTTCGCGAAAAAGCAAAAGATACCGATGGCGGCCCTGGACCTGATATTATGGGCAAAGGAAACGGGAGAGGTGTTCAAATAACGGTTCCATGTTCCAAGTCCCAGGTTCCAAAGGGCATGACCCTTCTGTATTTCGTAGGGACAGCACTCCCGTGCTGTCCTGGGGTCCTATGAACCGGACGGTTAAGCCTGTTTACAATTGTAAACAATAAGTTTACATAGGAGTCCAAATGAAGTTCAATGAAGGCATGGACATGTTCTACCTGGCCGGGGCCAGGGCAAAAGTTATGCGGCTGATGTTCAAAAAGGGATTTGCCGCCACTGGCAGGCAGGTGGCCACGCTGTGCGGCATATCGCATACCATGGCCATCAGGGTACTCAAAGACCTCGAAGGAGTACGAAGACAGGCAGGTAAGGCGCGCGGAGGCGGAAAAGGCTGTAACAGACGCGCAGAAATTGTTCCGGATCGTCAGGAAGGCATTGGAGTAAAACTGCGATTAAAAACAACTGTAAAAAACACAGATACCAAATGGGAAAAACGGTTTTCCGGGATTTGTGGGATTTGATTTCTTTATATTGTATTCTCCGCCTTTATCCATTATAATTAACATACTTTCCCGGACCCGGTTCCCGGCATCCGGCACCAAACAACGGCGGTGATGATTGGAAAATATCGATTTTTTAAGGTCAAAAACATCAAAACAATGGGCTTCAATCGGAACACACAGGCGTGCGGGCGTTCTGGCTCCGCTTTTTTCCCTGCACTCGCAAAGTTCCATCGGCATAGGCGAATACCCGGACATAAAACTGCTGGCTGACTGGTGCAACAGGACTTCTATGTCCATCATACAACTGCTGCCTTTAAACGATATTGGTTTTGATTTTGCACCATATTCCGGACAGTCCACGTTCGCCCTGGAGCCCATGTACCTGGCCCTCGAGCGGCTCTGCGGCGTGGAATATTCCAGGTTCGCATCTGACATCATGAAGGTACGGGAAATGTATGGCAAGTTTGGCAGGCGGGTGGACTACACTATAAAAGGAGCGAAACTCAAAGTGCTCCACAAAATATACGGCGCGACCCCGTCGTTCCCGCAGGATTTTGATGCGTTTAAAAAACAGAACAGGTTCTGGCTGGATGATTACGCGGCGTTCAAGGTAATGAAGGATAAGTTCGAACAGAAGGCGTGGGAGGAATGGCCCGAGGAGTACAAATACAGGGAATCCGGAGAACTCTCCCGGTTTGCCATGAAAAACTCCGGTGCCATTGATTTTCAGAAATGGATGCAGTGGCAGATATACACGCAGTTCAAGGATGCCAAAGCCTGCGCCAATTTAAAGGGAGTTTTCATACAGGGGGACCTGCCTTTTTTGGTATCACGCGACTCGGCCGACGTATGGTCACACCAGAACTATTTCAAACTCGACCTCTCCTCGGGCGCTCCGCCTGACATGTATTTTGCCATGGGACAGCGCTGGGGAATGCCGCCGTATAACTGGGAGACAATAGAGAGTCATAAATACGACTACCTTGCGGAAAAGGTAAAATACGCCGAAAATTTCTATGACATGTTCCGCATCGACCATTTTGTCGGGTTGTTCAGGCTCTGGACCATAAAGGGCGACGAACCCGCCTCCACCTACGGATTGAA
Organism: Spirochaetia bacterium; assembly: GCA_021372235.1. GTDB lineage: Bacteria > Oederibacteriota > PGYV01 > PGYV01 > Palsa-1178 > JAJFUW01. Next base: position 6,959 of record JAJFUW010000100.1, on the reverse strand, counting down.
CGGTGCTTTTGATCCCGCGGACGAATCGCTCTGGAAGGAACACGGGCAGAAGATACTGAACGCGATGACGCAGAATACTACCATGCTGCCGTGCGCCGAGGACCTGGGCGTGGTCCCGGCGTGTTCATACGAGACGCTGAAAGAGTACGGTATACCGGGCATGGACGTCCAGCGCTGGACCCGCGACTGGGGCAACACATACGATTTTAAACCCTCTGACAGTTACAGGGAAAATTCCATAGCCATCATCTCCAGCCACGACATGAGCCCGCTCATAATGTGGTGGGAACAGGAAGCCTCGACAGTCGATGCGATGCTGGTGGAAAAATTGTGCGATGAGTATGACTACGACCTAAAACAGGTGCAGGCACACCTTTTTGACATGAACCGCTCGACAAAGCAGAGGCTCCGCTGGCATCAGGACATACACACCCCGGAGGAGGTCCTGCGCAGGCTGGGCAAAACACGCGACCGGGCGTGGATGTTCTACGACATGCACAGGGAGTCGTATGATGAAGCAAAAAAGTTCTGGGAATACATAGGCATGCAAGGAACTGTGGAACAGGACGCAAGCCCCGCGTTTGTAGAGGCGGCCATAAAAAAATGCAGCAGCGCGCGTTCGATATTTGCCATACAACTGATGCAGGACTGGCTATCGCTGGGCAAACATTACGAGGACCGGGAACACCACGAAGTCAGGGTAAACACGCCGGGAACAATCGGCGCGCACAACTGGACGAGCATGCTGCCGGTGAGCCTGGAGGAACTGCAGGGTCTGGAGATAAATACCATAATAAAGGGCATAAACGAGGGGTATGGAAGAAAATAATCACAAATTGCAAATGTGAAAAGTGCGTTTTTTGTGATCTTGTCAAGCATAAGCGACGCGTAGAAAACAGAGCCGACGGTTGCAAGGTTTTTTATGATTTAGTTCTACTGCCTTCAGCCCAACCGGACCATGCAACCGGACATTCTTATTTTGCATTGACAAACCGGACCATGCCCCTTGACAACGGCCCCCAAAAGAATTATCATTATCCAACCATTATGAAACTGAAGACAAGGCGGGGTGGCTTTATGCCGCCCGCGCTCATATATGACAAAGAAGGCCGCAAAGTATGGATCTGTCTATGAAGGATGTGGTGGAACTGCTCGAAGTGCCCGAGAGTGAAGTTTTGAAATATATAAAGACAAGAAATCTCCCGGCGCATAAAATAAGCCACCGGTACAGATTTAACGAGGAAGAACTCAAGGAGTGGGTCGTCCACAACGGCATCACCGTCTCCGGGAAATTCCACGAACTCAACCTGCTGTCCATCCCTGTATCCATATCCGGCCTGCTGTCCAGGGGCGGTATCATATACGGCGTCAGTGGCAAAAACGTAAAGGACATACTCTCCGGGGTTGTTTCCCGCATGACGCTGCCCGCGGAGGTAAAAAAGGAGGCTGTGCTGGAATCCCTGATAGAGAGGGAAGAGATGATGCCCACGGCTGTCGGCCGCGGCATAGCCATACCTCACCCGCGCAATCCCATCATATCAGAGATACAGAACGAGTCCATAACCGCATGCGCTCTCTCCATGCCCGTTGATTACGGCGCGGTGGACGGGAAAAAGGTGCACACCATGTTTGTCATCATGAGCGCCAACGCGCGCAGGCACCTGGAAATACTCTCAAAACTGCTATATATCTGCCAGCAACCCGAGTTCATAAAACTGCTCGAATCCGGCGCGGGTTTTAACTACGTGCTGGAATATGTTGCGTCACAGGAAAAAGCATTCAGGGAGCGCCACAAGTGATGCTCCTGGCCGCCGGTGCAGGCGTCATAATGGCCGGCGGGCTGCTCTCTGTGCCGGTGCCTGAAAAGAACAAGGCCGCGTTCGTCTCGGCCTTTGCTTTTGCCGGCGCGGCTCTCTGCGACTTTAGCGCGGTCACGGCTTTCGGCAGCCCTGCGCATGGTCCGGGGATGTTCGGCCTCGACAGCCTCTCCGCTGTTTTTGTCCTCATGATATGTTTTACGGGCCCGCTCGGGATACTTTATTCGGCCTCGTATATGAAAATATACACATCCGCCGGACGCTCAACCGCCGCCCATTATATTTTTCTCCCGGCGCTCGTATCATCCATGATATTCGTGGTAACCGCGCGCGATGCCGTGGCGTTCTTGTTTTCATGGGAGGTGATGGCGCTTTCCTCTTTCTTCCTGGTGGCTTACGACAACTCCAAAAAGGACGTCTTTGACGCTTCCATATATTACCTGGTGATGTCGCATATCAGCGGTGCGCTCATCATGGCGGGTTTTTTGACGTGCTCGGGCAACGGCTTCTCGTTCGACGCCATTAAGGCGTGGCTGGCACAAGGCGGCAGCGCGCTGACAGTCCCGTTCGTACTGCTTTTTATCGGTTTCGGCGTAAAAGCCGGACTGGCGCCGCTGCATACATGGCTTCCCGCCGCGCACCCCGCAGCTCCAAGCCACGTATCAGGACTCATGTCAGGGGTAATGATAGAGATGGGAATTTACGGTATTTTAAGGATACTGGCGCTCTCGCCTGTGATGCCGCTGTGGGCGGGATACGGCGTGCTGGCAATGGGGATGTTGACCGCGCTTTTGGGCGCATTGTACACCCTGACGCAGAGGGATTATAAAAGGATACTGGCCTACTCCAGCGTGGAGAACACAGGCATCATGACGGCGGGCATCGGGATGGGCATGCTGGGCGCCTCCTCGGGCCGGCCGTTGATGTGCCTGCTCGGTTATTCCGGCGCGATACTGCACGCGATGAACCACTCTGTTTTTAAAAGCATGTTATTTTTTGGCAGCGGAACCATATACGCGGCGACGCACACCCGCGACCTGGAGCACCTCGGAGGGCTTGCAAAAAAAATGCCGCGGCTGTCCGTCCTGTTCCTCACGGGAACGGCGGCCATATCGGGGTTGCCCATTTTTAACGGCTTCATCGGCGAACTGCTGATATACCTCGCGATGGCGCAGGCCATCATGGCAAAAACACCGGGGTTGACGGTGGCCGGGGCGTTCTCCTTTGCAGCACTCTCATTTACCGGCGCCATGGCGTTGTATGGTTTTATCCGGCTCTATTCGGCAATTTTTTCCGGCACGGCGCGCAGCGCGAAAGCCGAGATACAGGCCGGGGACGACAGGCTGACGGTCGTGATCATGTCGGTTATGGCTGCCGTATGCCTGGTGCTCGGGCTGCTGCCGCAGGCGGCTTTTGCCATAGCGGAGCGCGCGGCGTCCGTCATAACAGGCGCGGCCATCGGGGGCGATTTTGTGCCGGCACTCATGGTAAAACTTTCCGTGATATTCACGGCTGCGGCCGCTCTCATTGCCGCGGCGGCGCTTATCAAGAACTCATTGATGAAAAACAAAACCGGCAGTGCGGCGACATGGGGGTGCGGCTACAGGTCGCCAAATCCCAGGATGCAGTATACGGCCTACGCCTTTGCCGAACCTTTCATAAAGACAGCGGAGCCGTTCATTGCCAAACAGAAAGAGGAGATAAAACCCGAGGGTATCTACCCGCAGGGAGGCTCATACAAAGCACAGTTTTCCGACGTGTTTGAAAAGTACGCGGTCAAACCGGCGGGTGAAAAGACAGCGGGATTTTTGAAGCTCTTTTCCTGGATACAGAGCGGCAAGACAGGGGATTACATAATGTACGGCGTGATATTTTTGATAGCCGCGGTTATATGGGCGGTGGCGGCGTGATAAAATCTGCGGTGTTGAATATATTGGTGGTACTATTCGGACCGTTTATTTTTGCTGGCATAATAAACAGGATAAAGGCCATGTGGGCCGGAAGGAAAGGCCCTAAAATACTCCAGACGTTGTATGATTTCATAAAGTACATGAAAAAGGGTGAGGTAATCAGTTTTACGGTGTCGCCGGTATTTTCACTGGCACCGGTCGTATCCCTGGGAGCGGCGGGTGTTGCCGCTCTGGTTACGCCGCTGGCGGGCGGGTCGGCCTTTGTAAGTATTGAAGGCGCTTTCATAATATTTGCATACATGTTCGCTCTCTCAAAATTCGCGATGCTGGCCTCTGCCATGGAAACCGGTTCCAGTTTTGAGGGCATGGGCGCCGCGAGGGAAGCAACGTTTACCGGTTTCGTTGAACCCGCGTTTTTCATGACGGCGGGGACGGCCATGCTGGTCTCCGGCAGCGGCAGTTTTGACGCGTTATCCTCGTTCACGGCTTCAGGCGACGCCCGGGGATGGCTTTTGGCCTCGCTCGCGGCGGCCGCATTCATGATAATGCTGGTAACTGAAGGCTCGCGCGTGCCTGTCGACGACCCGAACACACATCTGGAACTGACCATGATACACGAGGCCATGGTACTGGACAACTCGGGGCCTGCCATGGCGCTGATTACATACACGGCAAACCTAAAGATGCTGCTGATTGCCGCACTCGCGGCAAAGGTACTGATACCGGCTAACACGGGATGGCTCCTATCCTGCGCACTTTTCATGGCGGTCACCGCAGCCGCGGCAGCCGCGGTAGGCTGCGTCGAATCGCTCGTGGCCAGGCTCAGGATGACGCACGTGCCGCAGTTTGTGTTTTTCATGTCCTCTATCGCTCTCATCCTTTTCTGCGCGGCTTTCATATTTACGATGTGGGGTGCAGTATGACGTCGTTCCTCGCGGTAATCTTCGGACTTGCCATGATATATGCCTCCTCGAGCGGCAGGATAGAAGCATACATCAGGGCGCTCGCGGTGCAGGGGATAGTGCTTTTTGCCGCCGTACTTTTGGACCTGGGGCGCCTGACGCCTTTATCTGCCCTGTTTTTATGCGTCGAGACGCTGGTGTTCAAAGCCATACTAATACCGTGGTTCCTCATATACACGGTCAGGCGCAACGGCATCATGAGGGAGGACGAACCCTATATATCCAATTTTTACTCGCTCGTCATCACAACCATCATATTTGTTGCTTCCCTGGGTGTTTCGTTCGCGGCGTTCGGCAGCGAGGCTCACGGAATCATCAGGCCGGTCTATTTCGGGGTCTCTATAGCCGCGATGCTTACAGGGTTGTTCATGATAATAACCAGGAAAAAAATAATAACGCACGTGATGGGCTACGTGATGATGGAGAACGGGATATTTTTGCTCGCTTTTTCTTTTGCCGGGGAAATGCCGTTCGCTGTCAATATAGGAGTGCTCATGGACCTGTTCATCGCCATATTCCTCCTCGGGCTTTTTGTATCGAGGATAAACGAAACGTTCGACGAGGTTGAAGTTGAGGCCCTCGCGGACCTAAAGGATTAAACCGTGTACCTTATAATACTGTTGTGCGCCGGCCCGCTTTTTGCCCTGGCCGCGCTTTTTTCCCGCAGCGCAAAGGCCGCCGCACTGACAGCGGGAGCATACGCCGCGGCGCACGCGCTGCTCTGTGCCCTGGTATATTTTAACGGCGGGGTGGTGAGCGGGTATTTCGAGGCTGACGCGGTCAACAGGGTGTTCCTCCTGATACTTTCGGCAGTATTTGCCGGTGTTTCGGTATACAACTACGATTTTTCCGTAAAATCAAAATTTGACAGCCACAAACTGGCCAACTACACCGCGGTTCTTTTGCTTTTTGTCTCGGCAATGACGGCCGTGCTTCTGTCATCCAACCTGGGGCTCATGTGGGTCTTTATCGAGGCCACGACGCTGGCCGGAGCGTTCCTCATATATTTTAACGGCACAAAGCACGCGCTCGAAGCCGTTTGGAAATACATATTTATCTGCTCCATAGGAATAGCGTTCGCGTTCGCGGGGATCATATTCCTCTCAGCCTCGCAGCCCGGCGAGGAAAAGACCCTCATGATATCGGCGATACACGCCCACGCTGGTGAACTGGACAAACTGTGGCTGAAAATAGCGTTTGTCCTCATGATTGTGGGGTTCGGGACAAAAGCGGGTCTGGCGCCGGTGCACGCGTGGCTGCCTGATGCCCACTCCGAGGCGCCGTCGCCGGTCTCGGCAATGCTCTCGGCAACGCTGTTAAACAGCGCAATGCTGGCAATCATAAGGGTATACGGGATAATGGAACACGCGGGGATGGAAAAATTCGCGTCGCAGTTTTTGATGCTCATGGGTATTTTGTCGGTATTTGTGGCGGCGGTATATATTATGAGGGTTGGCAACTACAAGAGGCTGCTGGCTTACTCCTCCATAGAGAACATGGGGATTATAGCCGCGGGTGTTTCGCTAGGCCAGGCCGCGATGCCGGCGGTGCTCCTGCAGGCAGGCGGACATTCACTGGCAAAAGCGGCGTTCTTTCTGACCTCCGGCAACATCCTGCGCCGCTACGGCGTAAAGGAGATTAGCGGCGTCACGGGCATTCTGAAAAAAGACCCCGTAACCGGCCGGCTGTGGATTATGGCTTTTGTAATGATATCGGCGATGCCTCCCTCACCGCTTTTTTTCAGCGAACTGGCAATACTGGGACGGATGTTCGCCTCCGGGATGTGGGTGCAGGCGGCAATTATAATGATACTGCTGACCGTGATAATATACGGGATGGCATCGGTTGTGTTCAAAATGGCTTTTGGCGAACCGGGTGCTAACGCCGTGGACGAGAGGTTCAGCATGATGCGATACATACCGCAGGCAGTGTTTTTAACGGCGCTGGTTTTCGGCGGATTTTTACTGCTGGCCGGAGGACTGTGGAAAGTTAAAATTTAAAAGTCAAAACCAAAAAGTACAATTTAAAGGGCAAAAGCAACAACAAGTGGTTGCACAAAAGGCCGGACAAACCGGTTGAAACGGGCAGAAACCTGCATCTAATTTTGAATTTTGAACTGTATTTTTTGGTTCCCCAGTTCAATCGAATAGTGCAACACTCCTGATACTAAAGTATACTTAATAGTAGAAGGAGATGATTAAAATGAATAAGAATAGCAGTTCTTACAAACATCTTAATATAGATGAGCGGGAACAAATAGCCTATTTAAG
>JAJFUW010000074.1 GCA_021372235.1 Spirochaetia bacterium | reverse complement strand
ATCTTGACTTTCTTCTCATACAGCGGCATCGCCAGCTTCAACGGCGTCTGCCCGCCGAACTGGGCTATGAATCCCGCTTCTTTGCCCTCTTCGCCCGCTATTGACATCACGTCCTCCATGGTCAGCGGTTCAAAATAAAGTTTGTCCGATGTGTCGTAATCTGTTGATACCGTCTCCGGGTTGCAGTTTACCATGGAGACTTCATATCCTTCTTCACGCAGTGCGAAAACAGAGTGCACACAGCAGTAGTCAAACTCAATGCCCTGCCCTATCCTGTTCGGCCCGCCGCCTAAAATTATGGCCTTTTTCTTTTTGGATACGGGATTCTCGTTTTCCCGGTCGTAAGTTGAATAGAGGTACGGGGTATATGCCTTGAATTCACTGGCGCAGGTATCGACCATTTTATAGACGGGTTTAATGCCTGCCGCGACCCTTAAATCCCTGAATTCCTCTTCGCTCAGCTTGAACATCCGGGACAGTTGTATGTCCGAGAAGCCGTTCTGCTTGGCGTGGTAAAGTATATCCTTTATCTTTCTCGCTTTATTCAGGGTCAATTTGCCTGTTTTCACGGCGGTCTTTTTCATTTCTGTCTCTATAGCGAGTATCTCCCTCATGTTCCGCAGGAACCACGGGTCAAACCCGGTTATTTTGAATATTTCAGCGTCTGTCATGCCTTTTTGCATGGCATATTTCAGATAAAATATCCTCTGTGAGTTCGGCACCAGGAGCTTTTCCCTGATAGCTGCAAGTGTGAGCTTCGACAGGTCAGGGTCCCTGCCGTCGCCGCCCCATCCGGCGCGGCCCACTTCCATGGAGCGCAGCGCTTTCTGCATGGATTCTTTGAATGTCCTGCCTATTGACATGACCTCTCCGACCGATTTCATCTGAACTCCCAGGTCGTCCTTTGACTCCTTGAACTTTTCAAAGGTGAACCTGGGTATTTTCACAACCACATAGTCCAGCGTGGGTTCGAAAGAGGCCGGAGTGTAACGCGTGATGTCATTCGGAATCTCATCGAGGGTGTAACCCACCGCGAGTTTCGCGGCTATCTTTGCTATCGGGAATCCCGTGGCCTTGGAAGCCAGCGCGGAGGAACGCGAAACGCGCGGGTTCATCTCTATGACTATCATCCTGCCGTTTTCCGGGTTAACCGCAAACTGGATATTTGAACCGCCGGTGTCCACGCCTATTTCCCTGATGATAGCGATGGCCGCGTCCCTCATGAACTGATACTCGCGGTCTGAGAGCGTCTGGGCCGGGGCTACCGTTATAGAGTCGCCCGTATGCACGCCCATGGGATCGAAATTCTCTATGGAACATATTATTACAACGTTATCCTTCAGGTCCCTCATAACCTCGAGTTCATATTCTTTCCAACCCAGCACCGACTCTTCCAGCAGGACGCTCGATATGGGCGAGTCCCTGAGTCCCCTGCCGACTTTTTCTCTGTATTCAGAGGCGTTGTAAGCTATGCCGCCGCCGGTACCGCCGAGCGTGAACGCGGGCCTGATTATTATGGGGAACTTTATCCTTTTTGCCGCAGCCATAGCCTGCTTCATGTTGGAAACATACTCACTTTTTGGGACATCGAGGCCGATTTTTTTCATGGCCGCCTTGAATTCCTGCCTGTCTTCGGCTTTCTGTATGGACTTGAAGTCAGCGCCAATGAGTTCCACTTTGTACTTTTTATCAAGGCCCGCCTTTACAAAATCAGTTGCGAGGTTCAGGGCTGTCTGTCCGCCGACAGTCGGCAGTATGGCATCGGGCCGCTCTTTTGCCACTACCTTTTCCAGCATCTCAACGGTCAAAGGTTCTATATAAGTCGCATCAGCGAATTCCGGGTCTGTCATTATCGTCGCGGGATTTGAGTTGATAAGAACGACTTTATAACCTTCTTCCTTGAGCGCTTTGCATGCCTGTGTTCCCGAGTAGTCGAACTCGCACGCCTGTCCGATGACTATCGGCCCGGAGCCGATCAACAAGATCTTTTTTATGTCTGTACGTTTTGGCATTGGGTTGCTCCTATGTATTTGTAAGTTTGTTCCGTGTTCAAAGTGCGGGTTTGTTTTTTGAGGCATCGGCCTTTCTTCTCAACCCTTACTCCTTACCCTTAAAACGTAACTACGGTCCCAGGTCTCACGTCTCAGGTCCTGAGTCCAAGGTCTTTTTACCCGGAACCGTTTTTACTTTTTAACAGCCATGTTTTCAATGAACTTGTTGAATATATACCTCGCGTCATGCGGTCCGGCCGAGGCTTCCGGATGGTGTTGTATTGAGAAGGCTTTAAGTTTTTTTACCTCAAGTCCTTCGACCGTTTTATCATTCAGGTTAATATGCGTTATTTCCACCTTGTGTTTTGACCCCTTAAAGGATTTCGGGTCCACTGCAAAACCGTGGTTCTGTACCGTTATGTCTATTTTGCGCGTTGCCATCTCCATGACCGGCTGGTTCGCGCCCCTGTGCCCGAACTTCAGTTTGTAGGT
>JAJFUW010000072.1 GCA_021372235.1 Spirochaetia bacterium | reverse complement strand
TATTCGGCCTCAGCCTCAGTCATCCTGTGAAGTTTTATAAGCGCCATGGCTTTCATGTGCCTGATACGGGTATCGGTCGGGTTCAAAACCGCCGCTCTGTCAAAACTTGTAAATGCCTCTTCGTACGCACCTGTGTCCATGCATAGCGATCCCAGCCGGAAATGAGCCTCCGGATCATCGGGCTTTGATTCCGTGACTTTTTTATATTGCTCCAATGCCGCCTCATAATCGCCTCTGGCCTCATATATCATGCCCAGCGTCACATTCACGTCAGGGTCTGACTGACCGGTTTCGAGAACCAACCTGAGCTGTGCCTCAGAGCCCGCCTCATCGCCTGATTTCTGCAGTGCCAGCGCGTAAAGCGAGCGTGCGGCCGCGGCTTTCGGGTTCAAAGATATCGCCTTCTTTAAATATTCCATGGCATCACTGTTTTTACCGAGGTTGAAAAGGCATTTACCAAGGTCCGCGGCAACTTCCCAGCCGGACGGCAGCATCCCCGCGGCTCTGGTCAAGACAGGCTCCGCCTCATCGTTAGCGTTTTTGCGCAACAGCATGGCTCCCAGATTGTATACTACATCCGGGTCTTCAGGAGATATTTCCACGGATTTTCTGGCGCACTTCTCTGCATCCTTTATGTTGCCCAGTGCCATATATATGACTCCGAGCATTGAGAGTGCGGGGCCGTTCGACGGCTCCGCCGTTGAAATGTATTTGAATTCCGCCTCTGCACGCGAAAGCTCTCCGTGGCGCAGGTATATCTGCCCCAGTTTATACCGTGCCGTGCTGTCCGCCGGATTTTTCGTCAGGGCCTTTGATATCATCTCTGCGGCCTCTTTTTCCCTGTCAAGACCCAGGCATATTTCCACGTAAAGTTTTACGCCTTCAGGTTCATTTGGTTTCAGATTGCAAAATCTTTTCAGCGGTTCCAGCGCCTGAACATCGCGGCCGCACATATGCAGGGCCCTGCCCAGTTCAAAAAAAGCTTCCAGTTTGGACGGATTCTGCTCCGTTGACTTTTTAAATGCATCCGCGGCCCCGGCGTAATTTTTTATCTGCATGAGACAATTACCCGATTTTATCAGCAGTTCCTTGTTTTTCGACCCCAATTCCGCGGTTCTGGCGTAAAATCGCGCCGCCAGCTCCGGTTTTGACTGTTTTAAACAGGCATCAGCCAGCCTTATAAATGCGTCCCCGCGTGATGGCTCCGCTTTGACCGCACGCTCGATACATTCCTCGGCGTCAGTGAGGTTCAAAAGGTCGGTATATACAAGTCCAAGAGTATAAACCGCATTGATGTCCGATGGGTTGGCACTGACCTCTTTTTTTAGGGCTGTTTCCGCACCCTGCAGGTCGTGCGCCGCATAGAGAGCCAGTCCCAGTGCGAAATAGCCCCTCGGATAACCCGGCTTTAGCCGTACCAGTTTTGTCAGGGCTTCGACGGCTTTCGGATAATCTCCCATGTTGTAATGCAGCACGCCCAGGTTGTGCCATGCGGCGGCGTTGTCCGGCTGCAGCTGCGTAACATAGCCAAAGCGCTCGATGGCCTCGGAATTATGGCCCAGCGCGCGCAGTACGATGCCGAGTTCGTAATAGGCCTCGGGGTTAGAGGGATCCACAGATATCATTTTTGAAAATATTTCCACGGCCTCGTCATACCTCCCCTGTACCGTGTAAATATCACCCAGCATCTTATGCGCTATGGAATTGGACGGATTTATGGCTGCCGCGTCCTGGAAGAAACCTTCCGCGCGCTCCAGTTCCTTGTTTCTGAAATATATCATTCCTATTGAAAAAAATGCCCTGTCGTGGCCGGGATTAATCCCTATGGTCCTGTTGAACCATTCGTGCGCCTCGTCGTACTGCCCGGACTTTTCCGCAATGCAGCCGAGGCTGTAATATGAGTCCGCATCCATCGGGTTTAAATCAACCGCTTTTTTGAAACAATCTTCGGCTTCCCTGTACCTTTCGGCAACAAAATAAATCCCGCCCAGTAACGCATATGTTTCGGCATAGCCCGGATTTATCCTGACGGATTTATTCAAAAGTTCTATTGCCTCATCTTGTCTGCCCCCGGTAACGCAGTACGCGGCCATTTGCGTGAGGAGCACCCCCAGCGTATTGTAATGTTCCAGGGTTTTCTTGTATATGATTTCTTCTCTGGAGTGCGTGGTGAAGGGATGCCGTGCGCCTTTGTGCCTGATGTTTATGTCGATTTTCGCGGTGTCGTCGTCGTAACGCAGGAAAAAACTGCCCGGCGACACAACTCCGTAGACCGGGGTATAAGTATCTTCGGCGAGCATTATGTATATCAACCCGAGCGTGATGGAAACCCCGGATTTGGAACGCAGCACCCTGAAAATGGAAAAATTATCCAGCAGACGGTTTTTGACGTCATCGGAAGGTTCGGGATTGAAAAGCAGTATATCATTCTCTTTTGAATAGGTAAATTTCCTGTCTGTGAACAAGAACGTGTTTAGCGCGTCTATTTTTTCCGCGGGCTCCGCTGTTTTTGTGAGCAACGGCCGTAAATCCTTCAGCAGAGCCTCTGTCATTTCCGTGCATATATCAACTTCGCACTCCGGGTCTATCAAAGAAAACAGGCCAAACACGCATCTTTTCAGGTCAAAAGAATGGTCGTCCTCGGGGAATATCAGGTTAAGTTTTTTCCTGAAGTCGTCAATCTCCGCCATGGAGCGCCTCCTTTGACATGGATTCGGTCATTTCGAGTCCTTTTGCTGCGGCCGCGTCGCCCGGGGAGGCTGCCAGCGCCGCCAGATAGTTTTCCCTGGCAAGCACATAGCGTTTGCTGCCCCTGTAAAGTTCCCCCAGCAGCAAACGGGCTTGTGCTGATTCGGGCATTATCTTTACCGCTTCCAGCAGTTGGGCCTCGGCTTGCGGGTACCTCATCAGTGCGAGGTATAGTGATCCCAGATTGACCCTGTTCTCCACCAGGCCGGGAAGAATTTCAACGGATTTTTTGAGCGTCATTTCGGCGTCTTTCGCCCTGCCATCGGCCATTAGAAGTGCGGCATAGTTGTTCAGGACCGCTGCAGCTGTTTCCCTTTTTGTGAGAAGCCTGTTGTAGTCTGTTCCCTTGAGAAAACCCGAACCCGTGAGTACCGCGTAATCGTAATATTCCATTCCCGAAAACGTCGTTTCTGAGTTTATCCCGCTGTGTATGGCATCGTTGTAGCGAACAAAAATATGGCCGGGCACAAGTACCCCGTAAACAGGAAGACCGAGCCTCTCGCCGATTATGAGGTAAATAGCCGCAAGGCTCAGGCAAATACCCTGCCTGCGCTCCAGCACCCTGGGGATGGATGTATAGTTGACCTGCGTCTCTACAATCTGCCTGTTGGCTTCGTCCGCTGATTCGGCCACAATCAACGCCGAAAAACGTTTGTCAAATTCGAAACCGTAATTTATAAAAAATACCCTGTTGAGCGTTTCCATTATTACCTGTGGGTCAGTATTGCCGTTTATGGCATCACGCGTCAGTTGTGCCATAATTGACAGTTCCCTGTCCGCCCCGGCATAATCCGCATCCGGATCTATCAGCGCGTTAGCTGCCATTAAGGCTTTTTCCAGATTAAAATCAGGCGAGTCAGCCATGATAGAATCCAGAGAGAGAGCTGTTTTGGAAGGCACGTCTTTGACGCACCCGGGCACAAATATGGTTGTTAGAAATACTAAAAAAAGCCTGAAAATAATGCGTTGCGCGGTCACTATTTTTCAACCCTGATAATCTTTATACGTGTGTCACGGTAGTAGTGTTTCAGGATATCTTTGTAGGAACGTCCTTCCTGGGCCATCTTACGGGCTCCTTCCTGCGACATGCCCACACCGTGTCCGTAACCGTAGCCTTCAAATTTGAAAGCCTCTCCCGTCCTTTTTATCTCGAAGTTGGTAGACTTCAAATGTTCGGAGCCAAGCCAAAGCCGCAGGTCCTTTGATTTAACCGTAAAATTCCCC
>JAJFUW010000050.1 GCA_021372235.1 Spirochaetia bacterium | reverse complement strand
TTGGCCAGGTTCAGCCTGACCTGGAATCCGCCAGAGAACTGCAGCGGCGATTTCTGCCGGTCAGCCTCGTTAAACCCCAGTCCCATCAGCATTTTTTCCGCTTTCCATTCCTGGCCTATATCCTCTTCCCGCAGTCCCAGGCAGGCCTCCTGCAGGACCGTGGGCTCGGTAAACTGCAGGTGCTGTTTCAGGTATCCTATGGTGTAGTGCTGCGGTATGTGTATCTTGCCCTCGTCGGGGTGCAGTTCTCCCGTGAGCAGTTTAAAAAGCGATGTTTTACCCGACCCGTTGCGGCCCACGAGGCCTATGCGCTCGCCGCTGTGTATGTTAAATGTGACGTCGTCCAAAAGTTCCTGTTCCCCAAAAGAGAGCGTTAAATTGTTTACCTGGAGCATCGTGTTCCTGCCTTTTATGTTTTAAACAAACAAAATATTTTAGCACGCGACAGGCCAAAAACAAGAAAAAAACGCTGTGCTGCGCGGGTAAAACGATTTTATACAGCCTCAGGCTTCAGAGACTGTCTCAAAGCGGAAAAAATATGTTTTTCCGCGTAACATCCTATTTTACGAAAGATGTTGCCTCAATATGTTGTGGTCATTTTTGTTAAAAAATACTTTTGAGACAATCTCTTTAGCCTGCGCAATGGAGCCTTGAGTGACGCACCCTGGATGGAGTGCCTGTAAATACTGTCTTATTCGGACAATTGCCAAATCCGGTTTCTTAAATTCCGAGGAATTTCATGACCCCGCTTATAAAGGTCAGCGGGTGGATGGGACAGCCGGGTATATACAGGTCAACTTTGTGTTTTTCAAAAAATTTCCTGTCGATTGCGGGCGAGCCCGCGAACATTCCGCCCGATATGGCGCAGGTTCCCGCGGCTATTATTATTTTGGGCTCCGGGGTTGCCCTGTATGTGTCCTCCAGCGCGTAAGCCATATTTTCGGTCACGGGCCCGGTTATGACCAGGCCGTCCGCGTGGCGCGGGGAGGCCGCGAAGTCTATGCCGTAGCGGCCCATGTCAAAATTCACATTGGAGCATGCGTTGAGTTCCATCTCGCAGCCGTTGCACCCTCCGGCCGATACCTGTCGCAGTTTCAGCGAACGGCCGAATGTCTTTTTTATTTCCGTGCGGCAAAAAACGGCGTCTTTTTCGAAAGCCTCCGGGGTCATCCCCGCCTTTATTACCAGTTTTTCCCCGCTGTCAGAGGACAACTTATGGAAATTGGTAAACTTTATCTCGTTGTTTTTGCACGCGCGAACGCAGTCCCCGCAGAAATGGCATTTGCCCATGTCTATGGATAGCGGTTCCCTGGTTATGGCGCCCGAAGGACATATCTTATCCGCGGTAAAATCATCCCCCGCCTTATCCGCAGTTATCTCGGGCATCCCGCGGAACATGGGGCTGACAGCGGCCTTTTTCAGGTCAGGGATGTACCGGCGTCCCTGGTGGAGGCGGATCTTTAGAACGTCAAGCATGGGCTGTACCTCCTGAAACTGCGCTGGAGGAAACGAGCCGGGAGCCGGGAGCCAGGAGTTGAAGCAGGCAGAAGAAACGAGAAAACAAATAAGAGTAGTGCTTATAAATAGCGTCCATAAAAACTTCCGCCTTTATTTCTTTTTTGCCGCGCATTTTGTTCTCCTCGTTTTCTCAGTCACTTGTTCCCTCTACTCCTGGCTCCTGGCTTCTGGCTCGTCCTATGCCTCCATAACTACAGATCGTTCCCGCAATAAGAAAGATCGAAAGATTTATTGCACAGCGGAAAATCCGATATCCCGTTGTTGCGCACGGCAAGCGCGAGGCCTATCCAGTTGTTGAAAGACGGGTCCTTTATCTTTATCCTTTTCATGGCGCCGTCTGCCCCTGTTATACCTATGTGTGCTATGCCTCCGCGCCAGCCCTCTACCATAGAGACCGCCATCATGGACGGCAAGAGCTGCTGCGTTTTTTCCAGCAGTGGCCCATGAGGCAGGTTATCCGCCATCTCTTTTACCAGGCTCACTGCCTGCCGTATTTCCATATACCGCAGGTATGCCCTCGCGAATACATCCCCGTCCGCCATGGTCTGCTTCCTGACGGTAAAATTATTGTACGCTCCGGTCGGATGGTCCGCCCTGACGTCAATCTTAACCCCTGATGCCCTGGCCGCCAGCCCCGTGAGCCCGGCCCGCGCCGCTGTCTCATGCGTTACCGTGCCGGTGTGCTGCAGTCTGGAGAGCACGCTGGCTGACGTGAACATCTTTTCGCACATCTCCTCTATCCTGGAAAAAGCGCGGTCAACGTTCCGTACAACCTGTTTGGCCGTATCCGGCCCGATGTCAAACGCCGCGCCTCCCGGCCTGATGAGTCCCCGGCCGAACCTGCTGCCGCATATCAGAAGCGACGTGTTTATTATTGTTGTCCTGTTATCGCCAAAAACCGAGTTGCCCGGCAGATAAGCTATGTCGTTTGATATCGCTGCCAAATCCCCCGTGTGGACGGCGGCACGCTCCAGTTCCAGCCCGATAGCCCTGATGACGTTAGCCCGTCTGGAGACCATGGTGCCCGAGAGAGACTCCACCAGTGAGCAGTATGCCATTGAGTGGCCCACGGTTGTGTCGCCCGCTATAGATTCTGCAAGCTGCGGCATATATGTTTTTCCCGCTTTCAAAAACAGCGCCTCGACGCCCCTGTGCTGGTATCCCGGTTGTATCTCGAGGTGCTCTATTTTCTCACCGGCACACATGAACCTGAAATGGCCGGGTTCTATAATGCCTGCGTGTACGGGCCCGACAGCCACCTCGTGCACCTGCTCGCCCTTCATTTTATAAAAAGGGTATGATTCCATTGTTTGCGCCCTGTCGTGTCTGTCATGGCCGTAACGCACGGGTTTCAGCCATGGATGGCCTTCGGGTATTAATCCTGTTTCTTCCCACAGTTCGCGTTCAAAAGCCGCGAATTGCAGAGCCTCCTGGGTCAGGCACGGATATGACGCGCCCGCGTCAAATACCGACGAAGCGAGCAATATGGACGCCTCGTCGTCGTCCGCCAGCACTGTATAAACGCGTATGGCATTTTCCTCTTTTACCCCAAAAAAACCCACAACACGTTTGCCGGAGCCGCACAGGGCGAGTATCTCGGGCCGCAGCTGCTGAAACGGCAGTTCGGGTATCTCTTTTAGGGCAACTGCTTTCTGGTTGCGAATGGTCTTGAACATAATTCTCCCTGAAGTTAAAAGTAAAAATTTAAAACCCCGAATTCAACCACTAAGTGCAACACCCTGTCTTTTTGCAAAATACTTCTTTGGGTGTCTTGAATTTTAATACTTTCATAGGTCTGTCGTTAATCAAGTCCTGAATTCTTTTCAACTTACTGGTACTAACTTTAGCAAAGTCGGTCTTTTTTGGCAACCATATTCTAACCACTCCTATTCGGTTTTCCACAAGCCCTTTTTCCCAACTGTGATATGGGTTGGTAAAATACGACTTTGTGCCGAGTTTTTTATTTACTTCTTGATGCCAAACATTTTCCTTGCCATTATCTCTTGTTATCGTCAGTCTATAACGTTTTGGATACTTTTTGAGAATCATTATTGTTTTCTTGTTGTTCTCAGCCGGGCCGTTTCTTCTTAACTTTTTGAGCTCAATATAGCGGCTTTTTCTCTCTGCTCCGATCAACATTGCTGATTTGCTTTGTCTGGATACTGCCGTGTCCGTTTCCCAGTCGCCAAAACGAACTCTCTTTTCCACTATCTTCGGCCTTTTATCTATGCTGATTCTGTAAGGAATATGGCTACTTTTGTGACTTTTACTCTGGCCTCTCCTCTTTCTAACCCTATTCTGCCTAACAAGATACTTTATATATTCCGGGTGATCTTCATATATATACTTGTATATTGATTCGTAATTTGTCCGGTGTCTTTGCATCTCTTTATTGAGCCTTCCGGCAATAAGCTCCGGAGACCACCGTTTTTTCAGCTTTTTTGCCACATAAATACGCACTATGGTATCTTTTAATCTTTTTTTTTATGGCTTTCTTTCATCCGAACTTCGGACCGCACTTGTGCCCGATAGGGAACGTAATAACCTTTGTTTTTCTTCGGAGCGTTTCGCTTAAGTTCCCTGGAAACGGTTCCTTTGTTTCTGCCAATCAGCCTGGCTATTTCATTAATCCCGTCGCCCTTAGCCCTTAAATAGGCTATTTGTTCCCGCTCATCTATATTAAGATGTTTGTAAGAACTGCTATTCTTATTCATTTTAATCATCTCCTTCTACTATTAAGTATACTTTAGTATCAGGAGTGTTGCACTATTCGATTGAACTGGGGAA
>JAJFUW010000049.1 GCA_021372235.1 Spirochaetia bacterium | reverse complement strand
CGCGCGGGAAAAAGTTCCCCATGCCGCGCATATGAACAAAACACAAACCAAATCCGCCCTTGAGCCGGCGGCATTCGGCCGCTCTACGGATACAAAATAATGACAGAATGCCATCTGAGCCTGAAACTGTTTTTTGTCTATATCAGGTGTTCGACCAGCACCTTGATTCCTATCCCGATGAGAACCAACCCGCCCGCAATCTCAGCTTTCTTGCCGAACATCTCGCCGACTTTTTTTCCTATCCCTCCCCCCAGCAGGGTGAACAGAAACGACGCGGCTCCTATCATCGCCGCCGGGACCAACATGCCCGATTTTAAAACCGAAAAGCTTATGCCCACGGCAAGGGCGTCTATGGAAGTGGCAAACGAAAGGACCAGCAGCGCCCTGCCGCCGGTGTAGTCCGAGTGGTGTTCACTCTCCTTTTCAAGGCCTTCTTTCAGCATCTTGCCGCCGATTATGGCAAGCAGTCCGAACGCTATCCAGTGATCAAAAGCCGATATGAACGATTTAAAACTTGTGCCTGCCAGCCAGCCCAGCAGCGTCATCGCCATCTGGAACCCGCCGAAGCAAAGCGCCATCAACATCAGGTTTTTGCGGGTAAAATTTTTCCCCGTTGTACCCGCGGAAATCGAAACCGCGAAGCAGTCCATCGCCAGCCCTATTGCTATAAGCGCTATTTCCCAGAACGACATAAAAGCCTCCTTTTTGAATTTACCGACGTAAATTTCCATTTTTCTCCGCGCTTCATAACTTCCGCGGTCTTTTTTATCCTCAATACATCCAAAAATGTCCGCCACAGATAACCACAGGATATACGGCATCCAAACAAAACCACTACCAGCCTTGCCTGGCAAAATACAAAGACCAGACCGCCCTTGAGCCGGCCGCGGGTGCCGGCTCTACAGTATCATAGCACAACCACAAAATGCGCGGCATGCCGTACCTTTTTCCCGCGCGTGCGGTTCCGCCGGTTCGTCATGCCCTCACTCATGTCAATCAAACCGCCACGCAAGGTGCTTATCAAACCATGTCCGCGAAGCCGCCGCAACGCATTCAGGCAAGTGCAAGGTTAAATACAAGTTTAAGCAAAATATTAACGCGCGGGAAAAAGTTCCCCATGCCGCGCATATGAACAAAACACAAACCAAATCCGCCCCTGAGCCGGCCGCGGGTGCCGGCTGCTGTATTTAGTTCGCCAGTTTCACGGTTTTCTGCAGCTCGCCCAGGTCGTTCGTGTTGAGCGCCCTCTTGCCGCTGTCATGTTTGCGGGCCATGCGGGATAAAAACGTTCCCGCCCCGCATTCCACGAATGTGTTCACGCCATTTTTCAGCATGGTCTCAACGCACAAATCCACGCGCGCCGGTTTCCATATGTAATCGGTGAACCTCTCCTTTATCTCCTGGACGTTCTCGTAATAGTTCCCTGTTGTCTGGCATATGACCCTGTGCACCGGCCTGTCCATTGGAATCTTCAAAAACTCGGCCTTTAATTCGTCCGCAACCGGTTTCATCTCCGGTATGCACGCAAACTCCTCGTGGGGCAGGTCAATGACCGCTCCGCCCAATTTTTTGAATACCTCCGTCATTTTTTCCTTTGCTTTTGCCTCGCACGCTATGATAGCGCTGTCCTTTGCATTGCGCGAGATTATGGCTGCCCTGACCGAACCGGCAAGTTCGGCTATTATTTTTTCAACGGCCCGGTCCTGCAGTGTATTCACCAGCATGTGGCTGTAAAATTCCCGCCCGACGTCCTCCATTACCAGGGCCCTTTTTTTGAAAAGGAAGGCGATTGCGTCGTCGAACGATATGGCCTGACTGCATACGAGCGCCATTAGCTCACCGGATTTGTAGCCCATCATCTGTTCGGGGTTCACTTTATAATCCTTCAGCACGTCCGCGATGCCCCGCTGGTAAACGGCATTTATGATGAGGCCGTTCTCCTCGCGCATCAGTTCGTCCCCGGGGCCTATGAAAGATAGCTTGTTTATTTTGAAATCCGGGTATGCCTTTTCCACCCGGTCATAATATTGCCTCATGGACCAGGAGGAATCATAAGCCTTTTTGCCGAGGTTCAGGTACTGGTACCCGGCTGCTGTGAACATATAGCCGATAACTGCCATCTTGCCTCCAAAACTGGTCCGGTTTCCATTGTCCATGGTCCAAAAAACGGATACCCCTGCCTTTTGGACCATGAACCTTGAACCTACTTTTTTGCAATAACCAAAAACCCGAAATCCCCCAGCGGCAGGTTTACCTTTTCGAGCATGTCGTCAACCCACGGCACCATGTACCCCCACCTGATCGGCAGGTACAGAGTATATCTTAATTTGACCATATACTGCTTTCCGTAACCCGGCAGAGTTTTTTTCACCAGTTCATGGAGGCTTTTCCCGGAGAACAGAGCCGCATCCATGTAGACGGCCCTGCGTTCTTTCACCTTAAACATGGTGGTTATGGAAGCGCTGTTCAAAAAACCTATACCGATCTTTTTTGAGGCTATCCTGAAAGCCTCTTTTAGCGCCGCTTCCTTGTCGGTTGCGAAAGCAAACGATGACATGAATATCACGTTCTCAAAAGAGTTGTCAGCCATGGGAATGTTCTCATAAGGCGCGCGTATTATCTGGTCCTGTTTTATATCCGATTTCTGGAGCGCCCTTTTGACCAGTTGCTCCACGGGTTCCACGCCGCAGGCTTTGAGCCCTATATCACCCAGGTACTCGATATTCCTGCCGGTGCCGCACCCTATCTCCAATACGCGCTCGCCGTATTTGAACCTCATGGTATTTATCAGCAGTTCCCTCTCCTTGTCGTCGACATACATGCCGGCAGGGGTGGAGAACCATCTCTCATAATCCGTGACAATGTCCCGTTCAACTACCAAAGCAGGCCTCCAAATTTAGTTCTCTCGCCTCTGATCCGGGAAAAGTAACCGGGATCTAAAGCCCTGTATCCAATATGCTCCTGAATATCTCTTTATGCACGGCTCCGTTTGATGTCAATATACTCTCATACGGCACAACCTCATCAACCGTCATGGTGAATCCCGAAATTCCCGGACAGTTCAGTCATTTTTAGGTTCCTGCGCGTTTTGAGCCTGGCCGGCGTCATATGCAGATTTTCCTTTTCAACATCCTTGATCCCCTGCCATCTGCGGATAAATGCGGACAACCCGTGCTTTATGTCATCAGTGAGCGGAATCCCGACAAATGTGCGCATTATCCCTCTCTGTTATCCGCAGGTTTCTTTGGCCCAGTTTATGACATCCTGCAGCCCTTTGTCAAATTTCATTTCAGGTTTCCATTTCAACAGTTTTTTCGCCTTTGTTATGTCCGCCTGCATGTGGCGCTGGTCGCCGGGACGCACCGGGAAGTAGCTCACCCTGTGTTTTTTCCTCGATGTGCCAAAAGCTTTCAGAATTATGTCGACCAGTTCGTTCACCGAAACCCTGATGCCGGACCCCAGGTTAAACACCTCGCCATAAGCCCGCGGATTGTTTATGGCGCCTATCCATGCGTTCGCCACGTCGCTGATATGCACGTAATCACGGGACTGCTCGCCGTCGCCAAATATCTTTATGTCCTCGCCTCGCGCCGCGTTGCCTATAAATATGGATACCACGCCCTGGTACGGATTGGTCAGCGACTGCCTGCGGCCGTAGACGTTGAACATGCGGAAAGCGGTGGTGTTGAGCCTGTATCCCAGGTCGGTCCTGATGCCCGTCGCCATGACATAACGCTCGCCGGAGTATTTTGTGATGCCGTAATAGGCGATAGGCCTCGCGGGAAAGATTTCTTTTACGGGTATTTTGTCCACTACGCCGTAGGAAGTCATGGATGATGCGTACTCGAGCCTTGTGACTTTGTGTTTTATCGCGGCGTTTATGATGTTTATGGTGCCCAACACGTTCGTATACAGGTCCGCGGCCGGATCGTCAAACGATTTAATGGTCGAGGCGCATCCGGCAATGTGAAAAATAACGTCAATTTTTTTGGTGAAACACTTCTCTATGTCCTTCGGGTTCTTTACATCGCCCTTTATGAAAACCGCCTTGGGGTTGATATTGCACTTTTCACCTGTTGACAGGTTGTCGATGATAGTAACATTGTATCCCCTGTGTATGAGTTCATCCGCGATATTGCTTCCGATAAACCCGGCCCCGCCGGTAACCAACACTCTCTTTGCCATCTGAATCCTCCTCAAAGTTGTTCCATGTTTCAAAAGTACATGCGGCTCTTTGGAATCTGGAACCTGAAACTATTTTTATTTGGTAATCCCCAGCTTCAGTTTCCATACGATTATCGCCGCCTCTGTCATCACCCTTTTTGACATCTTTGACGAGCCGGCATGTCGGTCGACAAATATTATCGGTATCTCTTTCAGCTTAAAACCCCGCTTTAACGCCTTATAATGCATCTCTATCTGAAAAGCATATCCGTCAGAGTGTATATCGTCCAGGTTTATCGCTTCCAGCACCTTCCTGCGGTAACATTTGAACCCGCTGGTGCAGTCGGTCAGCGGCAGGCCCGTGATGAATCTGGCGTAAAAATTGGCGAATTTTGACAGTATGAGCCTGCGTATGGGCCAGTTCACGACCGATACGCCGTTTATGTAGCGCGATCCTATGACCAGGTCGTTGCTTTTGGCCTCTTTCATGAAATCAGGCAGGTATTTCGGGTTGTGCGATAAATCAGCATCCATTTCAAATATGTAATCATAACCGTGCGCCACGGCGTATTTGAACCCGTCCACATACGCGGTTCCCAGCCCCATTTTACCCGGGCGTTCTATTACTTTTATCCCCCCGCTTTTGGCCATGGCCTTAACGGCTTTCGCGGTGCCGTCCGGCGAACCGTCGTCGACTACGAGCACATGCACACCCGGCATGGCCTTTTTTATCCGGGGAATCAGCTTCTGTATGTTCTGTTTTTCGTTGTACGTCGGAATAACAATGAGTGTTCTCATGAAACCATCCGTCGAGTATTAGAGACTGGAGTACGCCATTATCGCGGCTTTTTTGCAGGACTGCTCCTGTCTTTTGTCTTTTGTCTCCTGTCTCTTAACAGTATCAAAATATATCCAAATATTGCCAGCAAGGTAAGTACTGCCCCCCACGCCACTGTTGTGCGCGAGTAATAGAACTCCACGTCATGCATTCCCTTCATGAGCACCACTCCCATGAACGCATAATCAACATTATAGATTTTCCCGGGTATATTATCAACTTTTACTTTCCAGTCGGGGTAATACAGGTTTTTCAGTATGAATATCCCGGGCTTGCCTGCATCCACCTTCAGTTTTATGCTGTTAGGCGTGTATGATAATACCGCGACTTTATAGGACAGTTCGTCACCTGACTCCGGCAGGTCTATGACCTCCGTTGATACTGCGGTGGTATAGATGTTCACGGCCCCGTTTTTCATCATCTCCAGTGCCTGTGCTTTGTCGCGGGCCTTGATACCTTTCTCCTTAAAGGCAAATCTGGGCTGTGCCCCGGTGTCCCTGTACACCTTGACATTACCGTCATATACCTTTTCGAGCCCCTGTATGGCAGTATCCGAGGGGAATATAAAATATTTTATGTTGAAATACCTGTCAGCGCCCAGGATGTTGAAAATCCCGGACTGCTCCATGTTCATATAATCCGAAGGTATCAGGCCGTGCATGCCTTTTACCCCTTCTATGCCGTGGTATACGTTCCTGTTGGGGCCCCACGCAAAAGAAAAATCCGCCGCTCTGTATATGTCTTTATCCTGCCTTAACACGTCGGCCACGGGATCTTTTGCCTGTACGTATTTTGAATAATCGTCCATGATAACAAATTTTTTCTCTATCCTGTAGACGTCCGCGAAATTCAGCACACAAAGCAGCAGCGCCGCGGCGAGCGCCGATTTTAACCTGCCCGATAACATCAGCCACACCACCAGTAAAAATGCCGCGGCAAGCGCCGCAAACGCCAGCATGTCTGCCCTTGCCATTCCCGATACCTTTACCGCTATTTCAGCCGGAATAGCGGCGCCTTTTATCGCCCTGTAGAGGCCGGAAACAAACCCGGTCACCGGTCCGGCCGCCATGACGAGGAAAAAAAGAGCCAGGGCTCCGGCTGTTATTGAAACGGCCCTGAAAAATTTTTTCGCGCCGCCGTCATTTTTATCCGCGGCCGCCTCGAGCACGGCGTTCAACCCCATTCCTGAGAGCACCGTCACAAAGAACGTCATCACATAGATGAACCGTGACGGATTGCGGAACTGTTTGAATATCGGTACGTAGTAAAAAATTTTATATAACGGTGTGAAACCGCCGAAAGCCAGGATGAGAAACAGGACAGAGGCGGCGGATAAAAACAGCGCCTCTTTCCTTTTTTTCCCCATGAACGCGAAGGGCACGAACAAAAGCGGTATTATCCCGAAATAGTATGTCGTCAGGTTGAAAGGCATACCTCCGAAATAGGTCCTGTCCGAGAGGCCGAAAACCTGCGGCAGGATGAATGAAAGCGTCTCGAGCGGGTGGATGGACCAGGAGATGAAATCATTATAGGTGAAACTACCCCTCCACGAAAAATCCGTGTACGGCAGGGACGGCAGCAGCTGGAGTGCGGAGAACACGGCTGCCGCGGCGACCGATGCCGCAAACAGCATCAACAGTTTCGGCATAGCCCCTTTTTCAGAGCGCGACTGCCATGCCCGGTAGACGGCCAGCAGGCCTGTTCCCAACAGAGTATACGCCATTATCTGCATGCCCGTGGCCAGCACCTGGAGAGCCAGGAATATCCCGGCGTTCAACAGGTGCAGGAGCCGCTTTTCAGAGAGCCCTTTTTCCGTAAAATAAAATATCAGCGGTATGAGCGCGCCGGCTTTTATATTGTTCCAGTGGCCCACATATATGTAGGACATCATAAACCCGCTCACCATGAACACGGTGCCGGCAAACAGGGCGGCCTCGCGCCTGGCACCTGTCTGCCTCATGTACAGGAACATCCCGAGGAACGCCAAAAACATATGGATCATCATGTCCGGCACGTAGAGGTACTGCGGTTCTATGGGAAGGAACATGGCGATGAGGTCCGTCGGATAAAAATAAAGAAGCGAAGACGATGCCAGAAGCGGCACGCCGAAAAAAAGGTGCGGCATCCAGAGCGGCAGGTCAGCGTACTGCGTCAGCATTTGTTTGGCGAATATCTTGAACGGCAGGTAGATGGTGAACATGTCGGTCCCAAAAAGCACTTTGCCTGGCAGGAGCGCCTTGCCAAAGAACACCAGCATGACGGCGCCGAGCAGAACCGCGGTTAAGCCCCAGAATACTTTTTTGCTATTTTCCATCCCTGAACCACTCTATGGTATATTTTAGCCCCTCTTTGAGCTGGACCGTCGGCTCCCAGCCCAGGAGTTTTTTCGCCTTTGTGATGTCGGGTTTACGCCGCGCCGGGTCATCCTCTGGCAGAGGTTTACGGACAATTTTTGACTTTGACCCTGTCATTTCCTTTATCATATACGCGGCCTGTTTGACCGTGAACTCGTTGGGGTTGCCTATGTTTATGACCTCGCCTGCTAATCCCGCCTTTTCCATGGCCATGATCAGCCCCCTCACCTGGTCGGCGACATAGCAGAAAGAGCGCGTCTGGCTGCCGTCCCCGTAGAGCGTGAGTGGCCTGTTGTGCAGGGCCTGGTCTATGAAGTTTGATATCACGCGGCCGTCGTCCTTTTGCAGCCTCGGTCCGTATGTATTAAATATCCTGATGATGCGCGCGTCGACGTTGTGCTTGCGGACGTATTCCATGGTGAGCGCCTCGGCGAACCTCTTTGCCTCGTCATAACAGGAACGTATGCCGACCGGGTTCACATTGCCCCAGTAGGTCTCTTTCTGAGGGTGTTCCTTTGGGTCGCCGTAGGTTTCAGAGGTGGAGGTGATGAGGTAGCGCGCCTTTTTAGCCCTGCAAAATTCCATCACGTTCATAGTTCCCAGGGAATTTGTCATGAGCGTCTCGATGGATTTTGTCTGGTAGTATGGCGGCGAAGCGTACGAGGCGAGATGATAGAAATAATCAACCTTTCCCGCAATCTTAATGGGCTTCCTGATGTCGTATTTTTTAAAGGTGAATTTTTTGTTTTTCAGCAGCGACTTTAAATTATCCATCCTGCCTGTGCCGAGGTTGTCTATGCAGACAACGGAATATCCCTTATTTACCAGTTCTTCACACAAATGCGAGCCGATAAAACCGGCGCCGCCTGCGACAACAACGCGTTTTTCCAATCTATGCCTCCGAATGGTTTGGTAAATTACTGCGTTATTATAACATAAAATCATACTGTATATGTTATTCCGCAGCCGTCAATATCAAAAGGGCCGCTGTTTTTCCCCGGGATTTGTGATTGCTTTCAAGCCTTTTTCTTTACTATAACGCCTTTGAGATAGAACGTCTCCGGTATCGCCGTGTTGTACGGGTGGTCCTTGGCCTGGAACATCTGGCCCAGTATCTCCACCCTGCATTTTACGCCACGCGACGTCTCCTTGACCGATTCTATCAGGTCCTTCATGGCCACGTTCTGGGAGCACGAGAATGTGAACAACACGCCTCCGTCGTTCAACAGTTTTAACGCATGGTAGTGCAGGTCGCGGTAGCCCTGCATGCCGCCGGCCTTTACTTTTTTTCCGGTTGAGAACGCCGGCGGGTCCAGTATGATGACGTCGTATTTTTTTCCGTCTCTGCCCGCCTGCCTTATGAATTCAAAAACGTCGGATTTTATAAACTGCGCGCCCTTTAGTTTGTTGAGCTTTACGTTCTTGTCCGCCGTTTCCAGCGCCTCTTCGCTGGAATCCACTCCCGTGACCTCAGAGGCGCCGTAATGCAGGGCGTAGACCGTAAATCCGCCCGTGTAGCAGAATGCGTCCAGGACAGACTTGCCTTTGACATAATCCTTTAACCTGTCCCTGTTGTCGCGCTGGTCCAGGTAGAACCCCGTCTTGGAACCTTTTTCTATATCCACGTTAAACTTCAGGGTATTCTCTGTTATTTTGACCGGTTTGACTTTGCCCTTTAATTCCCCGTGCACGGCCTCGAGCCCCTCTTTCCGGCGCGAGCGTGACACGGATTTTTCATATATGACTTTTGGTTCCAGCATGTCATCGAGGATCTTAACAATCGTGTCCTTTAATTTTTCCATGCCGAGGGTGTTTATCTGTATGACGAGCGTCTCCTTGTAGGAGTCGACAATGAGGCCGGGAAGCGAATCAACCTCGGAAAATATCAGCCTTTTCGCGTCGCTGTTCGTTATCTTTTCCCTTTTGGCGCACGCCTTTGATATCTTGTCCTTTAACAGTTCCTCTATGGCCGCATAGTTCAAATAAACAGCCGCGGGTTCTTTCAGCGTGTCGAGCATCCTGACCGTTATCTTTGATTTCTGGTTCAGGTAGCCCACGCCTATGTACAGACCTGCTGAATTTTTTACCAGGACCAGCCATCCGTCCTCTGCATCCTCGGGTATGGCCGCTATCTCGTTGTCAAATATCCACGGGTGGCCGGATATTATGCGGGTTTCTTCGCCCGGCTTTAATATAATATATGGAAGGTTCTGCATCGTACAATCTCCTATGATTCAAAATTGAAACTTTTGCGCTTTCATTTTCAATTTTGACTTTTAGCGTTACTCTACCGTTACTGATTTTGCGAGATTCCTCGGTTTGTCCACGTCTATCCCCTTTTTAACGCCTATGTAATAGGCCAAAAGCTGCAGCGGCACCGCCTCCAGCAGGGGATAATAATCCTCGTCAATGTCGGGGATGTATATGATATCATCCGCGAATTTTTTCATTTCTTTGTTCGAGCGGTTTGTTATGGCAATTATGGTGCCTGAGCGCGCCTTTATTTCCTGTATGTTGCTTACTATCTTTTCATAGAGCGCGTTCTTTGGCGCTATGAATACGTTCGGCACCCTGTCATCCACGAGCGCGATAGGCCCGTGTTTCATCTCGCCGGCCGCGTAGCCCTCGGCGTGGATGTAGGATATTTCCTTTAATTTCAGCGCGCCTTCGAGCGCCATGGGATAGCTTATGTTGCGGCCGTAATAGAGGAAGTCCCTTTTCTTTGAATATTTCCCTGCCAGCCTTTCTATTGAACGCTTTTCCTTCATTTGTATCCTTATGAGTCCGGGTATTTTACGCAGGTTCTGTATGCCCCTGCGGACAAACTTCGCGTCCAGTTTTCCCTTTATCCTGCCAATGTAAAGCGCGAAAAGGTAAAGCGCCGCGAGCTGGCTCATGAAAGACTTCGTGGCCGCAACCCCTATCTCCGGCCCGGCATGGGTATATATGACGCCGTGAAGCATGCGCGACAGTGTGGAGCCCACCACGTTCACAATGGCGATCGAGTAACCCGCCTTTTGTTTCAGCGATTTAAAGGCCTCTATCGTATCGATGGTCTCCCCTGACTGTGAGACAGCCAGCAGGAGCGTCTCCTTATCTACCACGGGGTTTGAGTAACGCAGTTCAGAGGCCACGTCCACCTCGACCGACACGGCCGCATATTTTTCTATGAGGTACTTTGCGGCGTATGCAGCGTGATAAGAGGTGCCGCACGCGACTATCTTTATCTTTTTTATTTTTTTCAGTTCTTTTGCGTCCACGTGCTCGAACTTTATCTCACCCCTTGATTCGTTGAACCTGCCCAGTATTGTGTCCTCGAAAGCCTGCGCCTGCTCTGATATCTCCTTCATCATGAAATGGGCGTAGCCGGATTTTTCCGCCTGGTCAGCCGACCATTTTATGTTCCTGACCTGCCTGCTGACTTTTTTCCCGCGGTTTTTTACCGTGACCTTATCACGGGTAATGACCGCCATGTCGCCGTCCTCCAGGAACATGGCCCTGTTCGTGAATTTCAGGAATGACGGCACGTCGGATGCGATGTAGTTCTCGCCGCGGCCTATGCCGATGACCAGCGGCGAACCCTGACGCGCGGCTATTATCCTGTCGGGTTCGTCGGCGCACAGTATTACCATGGCATACATGCCGCGGATGCGCTTTAGCGCCGTCTCGACCGCCTTTTCAAAACCCTCTGACAGGTATTCCTCTATAAGGTGGGCAAATATCTCGGTGTCCGTCTCCGAGGTAAATTTATGTTTTTTACGTTTGAGTTCTTCCTTTATCTCAAAATAGTTCTCTATTATCCCGTTGTGGATTATGGTTATCCTGCCCGTGCAGTCCAGATGCGGATGCGCGTTCTCTTCATTGGGCTTGCCGTGCGTGGCCCAGCGCGTGTGACCGATGCCGATGACCCCTTTTAGCGGCTCCCTTTTTATCTTTTCCTCGAGGTTGCTTATCCGGCCCTTTGCCCTAAAACGTTCTATTTTTCCTGAATCGATGAGGGCTATTCCCGCGGAATCATAACCGCGGTATTCGAGCTTTTTGAGCCCGTAAATTATGCGTGGAGCAGCTTTTTCCTCGCCTATATAACCTATGATGCCGCACATTTCTAGAAACCTCCGCAAATTAATAATGAATAACAGGAACCGGTTTGTCCGTATTAATAATTATCCATTATTAATTACTAATTTTTTCGTAAAGTATTATACACCAGATTGGACAGTTTCGCAAAGTTGTTTAGGGAAACCTCTTCCGCGCGCGCAGTTTCCGCAATACCCGCGCCTTTTAAGGCTTCCCGGGCATCTGCATCATCAATGCCCGTCACCCTTTTTATGTTGTTGATAAGCATTTTCCTGCGCTGGTTGAACCCGCCGCGGGTCAGTTGAAAGAACAATTGTGTGTCTAAAACGCCCAGCTGCGGCGCGCTTTCAAAATCCATGGATACAAAGGCCGAGTCAACGTTCGGGACGGGAAAAAATGACTTTTTGTCAATTTTAAGCAGCAGCTTTACCCCGGCATAGAACTGGCAGAAAATCGAGAGCGATCCGTATGTCTTTGACCCCTCGGATGCGGCCATACGCTCCGCGACTTCCCTTTGGACGGTCAAAAAGACCTTTGATACATACTGCCGGTTCTCGACCAGTTTTTCGACAATAGGGGTTGTTATATAATAGGGTATATTGCCGACAAATTTCGCCTTTTTACCGTTTGTGATGGAGGCAACGTCCACTTCAAGAAAATCAGAGTTTATTATCTCGAGATTTTCCGGTCTGCCTATCTTTTCCGTGAGCCTGTTAATGGCCTCTGTATCTATCTCAACCGCCTTGACGGCCGCACCTGTGGCACACAGCAGTTTTGTCAGAGCGCCCGCGCCCGGGCCTATCTCGACTATCAATTCGCCCGGTTTTGCATCGATGAGGGACGCCATCTGCCCAAGTTTGGATGTGTTATGCAGGAAGTTCTGCCCGAGCCCTTTCTTGTAACGGAATTTTTTGTTTTCCAAATTTATCCTTCTGTCATTTTTTTGAACTGATATCCCCTATCCCAAAAGGATGAGGCCGGACCTAACCGCCCTTTGGACCATGGACCATGTGCCCTGGACCATTATTTTTTCCTGTTCTTTGCCATCAAAACCGCCGTCTCAAACGCCGACCACATTGATCCCTCATGCGCCTTTCCTGTCCCTGCAATATCATACGCCGTGCCATGGTCAGGTGATGTGCGCACTATGGGCAGCCCCAGCGTCACGTTCACGCCTGTCTCAAACGAGAGCATCTTGAGCGGAACCAGCCCCTGGTCGTGGTACATGGCCAGTACGGCGTCATGCGTTCTGTGATTTACCACGCGCTCGAACAATGTGTCAGCCGGGTGCGGGCCGTCCGCGTTTATCCCGAGCGCTCTTGCCTTTTTTATGGCGGGAGATATTACCATGATCTCCTCCCTGCCAAAAGCTCCCTGCTCGCCCGCGTGCGGGTTCAACCCGCATACCGCTATGGAAGGTTTAATAAGCCCGAAATCTTTCCTGAGCGAGAGGTCTATGAGTTTTAACCTGCGGACAAGGTCCGCGGTGTTGATTTTTTTCGGCACGTCGGCTATGGCGCAGTGCGTGGTTGCCAGCACCACGCGCAGTTTGTCGCTCATCAACATCATGGCAAAATCCTTTGTCTTTGTAAACTCGGCAAGTATCTCGGTGTGCCCGGGGTATTTAAGCCCCGCCAGGTGCAGGGAGTGCTTGTTTATGGGGGCGGTCACAAAACCGTCTATTTTTTTGGAGTGCGCCAGCTCTATCGCCTTCTTTAGATAGAGGAAGGAGGCCATGCCCGCCTTTGGCGACGACTCCGAGATACAGTAGTCGTCAAGTTTTAGGATTTTCATGTCGAGCAGGTTGATGGTGTTCTTGTCCCGCGACATGTTGTTGATATTGGTTATTGGTTTTATGTTGAGTTTGGCCGATATGGTGCGCTGTGCGGATAGCATCGGGAACAGGTCGCCGATCACAAACACATCCGCCTCTTTATAAACGTCATGCAAAAGGTGCATCTTTGCTATTATCTCCGGCCCGATACCTGCCGGGTCTCCCATCGTAATTGCTATCTTTAGACGTTTCATCGTATCCTCCTCCTTTTTTGAGGTCACAAATTACGGTCTCAAACGAATTGCTCCTGTGGTTTGGCCGGCAAACTGATCTTCAAGGTCGCATTTTGCGACCTTGAAACTACTGCCTGAACCCTATCTGCTTCTTTTCTGCATGTTCTTGTGATTTGTATGGCTTTATCACTTTTCAGGGCCATTGAAAGCATTGCCACCCCATGTTCGGTAAAAACAAAAGTAGCCTTGCGTTTTCCGCCCCAACTTGATATCGCAATTTGCGATATCAAGTTCCTGAATTCTTCATTGCTCAGTTGAAACATAAAATCTTCAGGAAATCTTGCCCTATTCCTTTTTACCTGTTCATTAAGGCGGTATGTTTGCACTCCGTACAGTTCTGCCAGATCACTGTCCAGCATTACCTTCTGCCCGCGTATAAGGTAAATCTTCTTGGCAATGATTTCAACAGGAATAGACCCCATACGGGTTTCCCCCCTATTTTTGTGGATGCTGTTGTTTTTACCCTGCAATATGGCAACCTTGTTTTGCCGTATTATTTTCCCCATTATTAAATAAAAATATTTATTGTATCTTTATTAACCAGTCATTAAATTTTCTACATTCACTGGCTATTTGGGTTACCCCAATATTTCGCAAAATAGAAACTCCGTCAATTATTTTATTAAATATTGGTATGGCGTTTAAAATTCTCATTGATGGATGTGTTGTTGCACCATCATTAATAAGTTCAGGATTGTTATGGGCGTATATTTTTGCATTTTTTAACGAACTTATATTCCCGAATTCAACCACTAAGTGCAACACCCTGTCTTTTTGCAAAATACTTCTTTGGGTGTCTTGAATTTTAATACTTTCATAGGTCTGTCGTTAATCAAGTCCTGAATTCTTTTCAACTTAGTAGTACTAACTTTAGCAAAG
>JAJFUW010000047.1 GCA_021372235.1 Spirochaetia bacterium | reverse complement strand
CTTTGCTAAAGTTAGTACTACTAAGTTGAAAAGAATTCAGGACTTGATTAACGACAGACCTATGAAAGTATTAAAATTCAAGACACCCAAAGAAGTATTTTGCAAAAAGACAGGGTGTTGCACTTAGTGGTTGAATTCGGGTATATATATCATTTGATACCAGTATTGTCAATTGCAAAAATACATTTCAAAACATGCCAAACTGTTTTTGAACTTATTAATAAAGCATTATCCCTATATCAGATAATGACTTCAAATCGCCTAAATCATCTGTTTTGTCGATGCCCACGCTATATATAGTGTAAATCCCTTTTAGAAATGAAGTGTTCAGGGGTTTTTCAGGCCTGAAGGCGTCAATTATGGCGGATTTATCGCCATCTCCGGCCAGAATATCTATATTTTCCGGGAAACGGCCGTATTTTAACCTGTATTGCCCGGCTTTTAACCCCAATGTTGTTATGTGTTTTTCCGTCTTTAATATGCGTTCTGTCTTTACAAGTTTGACGTATCCAACAGGCAGGCCCGACGCGTACATATATGGCCATGACGCGGCCCTGTTAAAATCAAACAAAGCGAATTTTGTACCCTCTTTGATGAACCGCCTGTACTGGTGCAGTACCATATAATATGAAATATCAGAGGCTCCGGTTATAACAGCCATGGCATCAAGCAACGGGTTAATCCTGACTGCTGTTTTTGATGGTTTCCACAGCCTGGTTGCCGCGTATGTCTCGTCAACCAGTCCCATCCCGGGCAGGTCTGCGGAGGTTACCTCGGCGTAATCCGACGCAAATTCCGCAAGTTGTTTTTGGTCCTTGAGAACGGGCGACAGCGCGCCTATGAGCGAGTTAATGGAACGAGAAACCGATATTGCCGCGCGTTTCGATGCAAATCCGCTTTTGTCTTCTTTTAACAATTTGAGCAGGCCGAGCATGCCCTGCGCGTATTGATAGGCCGTGGAAGGCTCGCTATTTAACGCGTAATATTTGGCGAGCATGGCGAGTTTTGCGGCCTCGTCATCCAGCATCTCCAGAATCTCTGTCTTTTTCCTGTCACGTTCTATATCTCCGGAGTCCCTGTTGTAATTGACCAGTCCCAGGCATCCGTCCCTCAAAATATTTTTCGCCAGTGCGCCGGAGAGCGGTTCCCACTGCAATGCGGCGGCTCCGATAATTTTCATCTCCGCCTGCCCCCATTTTTTCTGGATGAAATAATGGAAACTCTCACCCGCGGGCATGTAAGACACCGCGGCCGGAGACCCCGTTTTTTGCGAGGCTTCGAGGCGCGCGTAAAGTTCGGCCCCTTCCCTGCATACTCCCATATTCTTATAAAGTTCCAGTGATGCACCCGCGCTTTTATAAAATCCCGATATCTCGCCCGCAACAAGGGACGTATAAAAAATTTTTACGCCACAGACAAAAATCGAGCATACGGCCGTCAAAACAGCGGCTGTTTTGAACAGCCGGTCCGGGCCTGATTGTTTGCCTGACTCAGGGAATACGAGTGCACAATAATATATCAGGGCGGCTGTGGCCATTATGAACAGCCACGTAAACGGGGCTTTTGTAAAAAGTAGCCCGAATACAAGGGTATAAAATGATAAAGATAACAGCAGTGAAGCGGTTATTATGATAAAATGCGCGGTCACAACCGGCCCCATTGCGTATTCATGGTTTTTGTTTTTCATCTCAATATCCCGTGGCCAGTCTCTGTATCAGTTCCTCGGGCAGGTGTAACGCGCGCATTTTTGTCTGTGTGGCCTGGTAATTGTAGGATATGCGTCTGAAAGTAAGCGTCATTGATTTTGTGTCGTAGAAAACCACCATGGAACCGGGTTTGCCGTCGCGGGGTTGGCCCACGGACCCGACGTTTATTATGTATTTTTTCATCGGGGAGAGTGTGAAAACCTCGACGTTTTCCTCTATGTTGATGCAGCTGTCGTTGCCCGAACCGAATTCATACTGGTATAGCAGAGCGTGGTGCGTGTGACCCACAAAGCAAATCCGTTCCTTGAAAAAATCGATGTTTTCCTTGAATTTATGCATCATAAAAAGGTACTCGTTTATCCTGTCCCGCGGCGAGCCGTGAACAAATAAAAGATCATTTTCCGATATGAAATCTGCAAGATTTTTGAAATATTCCAGGTTTTGCGCGCCGGCCAGATTTTGGTTAACCTCGAGTGCGGTTCTTGCCGTGTCATTGAACCCGTCGGCGGATATCCTGCCGCAGGAGGCCGCGTCATGGTTGCCCACGACCGAACGCATATTTGGCGTTGCTTTTGCAAGTTCAATGCACTCTTTTGGGTTAGGTCCGTAGCCTATGAGGTCTCCGCAGGAGATAATCCCGTCAACCGGGTTTACCTTTAAAAAATCCATTACTGCCGTCATGGCCTCCAGATTGGAGTGTATATCGGATATTATCGCGTAACGCACTATTTGTATCTCTCTTCTTTTTTCAAGGCACCGGACTCGTCATACTGCCGTATCTGGAGCATCTTGCCATTTTTATATAAAGCCTCGGTTGTCATCCTGCCGTTTTGCCCGTATTCCTTCACAAAACCTTCAAGATGACCTTTCACGTAAGTTTCCTCTGCTTCCAGCATGCCGTTCTCATAATACATCCTGAAAAGGCCGTTGCGGTTGCCGTTCTTGTAACAGCCTTCGACTTTCAGGCTCCCCGTGGGGTGAAACTGCCTGTAAGAACCATCAAGGCCGTTGGACTTGAAAGAACCCTCTTCCTCAATGGACCCTTTTTCAGAAAGAAGCAGGTATCGGCCGTTCATGTCACCGTTTTTGTAGGTGATTTCGGAAGAGAGCATGCCGTTGGGATGATACATGCGTACAACGCCGTTGATAGGTTTACCCTCTTTTTTAATAGTCCCGTCGTCGTTATAGTACCATTTCGCTATTTCCCTGCCGTCCCTGTAGAATATCTGGATGTTTGCCAGCATGCTGGCGGTTAACTCGTCCATATGCGATCCCTGTTCTCCCGTATATTTTTCATATTATATAACCGAATGCTCTTTAAGTAAAGTGATTAAAAACAGCGATTAAAAACATCCTAATCTCAAAACTTGAAATTGCCCGTAACTGTATTCATATTTCATAACAACCCTTACGGTTTCCAGTATTTTACTTTTGCCCTTTCTTTCCTGCAGGCAAACAGGGCAATCGCGCCTATGCCCAGGGCCATGAACGCGACAATCCCGGCAATAATGACTTTACCGGCAATTTGATTGCCTCCGGCCCCGCCTGCGTTCCAGACCTTTAGTTTCATGTCCCTGGAACCATAAGCCAAAAGTCCGCTTGATTGGCAGTAAGAAACCGAATATATCTCATCCTCGCCGCCGGCTATTATTCCTGCCGTTTTCTGCCTTTTCATGTCCCACAGCCTGACCGTAGCATCGGCTCCGGCGGAGGCGAGCAGTGATCCGTCTTTAGAAAAAGAAAGCGACCATATAATGCCCGCGTGCGCGTCGGTGAAAGCATTCACGAGGAAGCCGTCGCCTGCCCGGAATATCTTTATGAGCCCGTTGTCTCCGGCACACGCCAAAAACTGCGAATCCCGCGTTATGGCAACGGCATAAATATTGAAACCGTGATCGAACGACCTTATCTGCCTGAAAGAAACCCCATCTTTGCCCAAAAATTTGTTTATCATATTCTTGCGGTTTATCTCCCATATGAAAGCCGTAGTTCCGCAGCCTGCAGCCAGATATTTGCCGTCCGCGGAGAACCTGACACAGCGCGCCCACGCATCACCCGTCCCCAGGTCAAATAACTTTTTCTGCTGTTCCACGCTGAAAATCATTATTTTCTTATGGGTGCCGGCAGCCAACAATTTTGAATCAGGAGAAAACGAGACTGAAAAAACAGCATCACCCCCGACTTCAAATGATTTTAACAACCCGCCGCCAACCACCTGCCATAGTTTTACCGTACCGTCACGCCCGCCGGTGGCGACAAACCTGGAATCCGGCGATAAAGCGGCGGATTCAACGGGCGAACCGTGCTGTATCCGCAGCAGCCCGGCCCCGCGTTTCACATCCCATATTATTACGGTTCCTGAAAGGTCCGCAGAAACCATATAATCCCCGCGCGCAGAGAAATCCACACAGGATATTGAGACAGTGTGCGCTCCGGTCAGGTCCCGGTACAGGTCTATCGAGGCAAACAGGGTACAATTATACAATGTTGCAAGTGCTATTATGACGGCTCTTTTCATACATTCCTCCGAGGCTATTTGTTCTTATATTCTTCTATTATCACGCCAATTTCGGGTTTTAGCCCGATTGCTTTTGCGAAACATTTATCTGCATCTTTGTATTTTTTCATTTCGTGGTATAGAAATCCCAGTTTCATGTGCGCTTCGGCCATGGACGGGGCGTGTTCAACGGCCTTTTTATACTCCTTTTCCGCGTTGTCAAAAAGAGTCTGTTCATGGTAAACCTCGGCGAGTGCCAGATGATATCGGGCCTCGCCGGGTTTCAGTTCAATGGCCTTTTTCAAATTTTCTTCTGCGTCATTGTATCTGGCATACTTGAAATAGACCTGGCCCAAAGTAAAATATCCCGCGCTCTCGGCCGGTTCCAATTCCGTGATTCTGAGCAGTTCCGCGGTTGATTCGTCAAACCTTTTTTCCCCGGCGAGAAGCATCGCGAGGTTATGGCGCAATGTGGTGTCGTATGGCGCGACCTCGAGTATCCGGCGCAGCTGACCTATGGCCTCGATGTTTTTCTTTTGCGAGACATACATGTTGCACAGCGCCAGACGAGTTTTGATATCGGACGGGTAGTCCTGTATTATCGAAAGGTATTCGGCCT
>JAJFUW010000036.1 GCA_021372235.1 Spirochaetia bacterium | reverse complement strand
GCAGTAGAGGTCAAACTCTATTGTCAGGGTAAATATCGAATCCGTAATCCAGTTCACTCCGGTTGACAGGTACGCTCCCGAGAATCTTTTCTTTACATTTACTGCTTCAGAATCCACGGTGTCGCCAAAAGCCACGTCCATGTATGAATAGCCTATACCGTAGAACGGGGACCAGTCATCCTCGGCGGGCGTGTAATTGACGTTCACGGCCCATGAGTCGTTCTTTTCATCCGATGACCTTGCCATGATGGCGGAAAAGAGCGAGTACTCGCCCATCACGCGCCAGTTCTCATTTATGTAATATCCGGTCCTCAGCCCCAGCGAGCTCGGGGTAAAAAACGTGGCTTCCAGCAGATAGTGCTTGTTCTTGCGGGCTTCTGTCGCGCCCGCGCTTTTTCCCAATTCATCGCCGGATGGGAATGGCTCTGAGGCATCTTCGTAGACGCCTTCTTCAACTGACGGAGGGGTTATGCCTTCGATGTAGGGAATTTGCTCGCCTGTCTCATCAACCGCGGCGACAGGTGCGGCATCGGCCCGGGCGGTGATTGTAACCGCAGCGGCGGTTGCCGTGACAGCGGATACAGTTGACTCCACAGCCGCCGCGGCAGTAGTGGTGACAGCGGCTGCCGCAGTCTTCACTGCTGCCGCCGTTTCCGTAAGCGCCGCAGGCGCATCAGCCGCGCAAACGGCCGAAGCAATCATGAGTGTGATGACTGTCATTGCTGTTCTCTTCATACAAACCTCCCCGGACTATGCGTTCTTTTTTAACATAACGTTCCGCGTTCTGCTTTAAAACGCCGGCCTCGAATCAAGCGTAACTTTAAAATTTCAATTTTCAAATTTAAATTGCCTTTATTTGCTTCCCACCAGTATTTTGGGGATGCGCAGCGTCGGCTGTGCGTCCGCAACAGGCACGCCCTGGCCGTCCTTGCCGCAGGTACCGGCGTCAAACCCCAGGTCGGAACATACCGCGTCAATCGTGTTCAACACCCCTACGCCGGTGCCCATGAGCGTTGCTCCCCGCACCGGTGTTCCGACCTCTCCGTTCTCTATCCTGTACCCTTCCATACCCTCAAACACGACCTCGCCCGTGACCGTGTTCACCTGGCCGCCGCCCATCCTCACGACGAATATGCCGGACTTTGTGTCCCTGACCAGGTCGCAGGCCGTGCCTGTTGACGGTGCTATCATCGTGTTACGCATCCTCGGGATTGGCTTGAACCTGTATGATTCCCTGCGGCCGTTGCCGGTGGATAAGACCGCATCCTTTGCCGCGGTTTCCCTGTCGTACATATAATTTTTTAATATGCCGTTCTCTATCAAAACCGTCCTCTGCGACGGTATGCCCTCATCGTCAAAAGAGAATGAGCCGCGCCTGCCCTCTATGGTCGCGTCATCCACGACCGTTATTACGTCTGAGGCCACCTTGCCGCCTTTTTTGCCCGCGTACTGTGACAGGCCTTTCTGGACAAGGTCCGCCTCGAGCGAGTGTCCGACAGCCTCATGTATCATGGTGCCGCCCGCGGAAGATGAAATGACCGCGGTCATCTCGCCCGTTATCTTTGCATCCACATCAAGCAACCTCACCGCAAGGGACGCCGCCTCTTCCGCCTTTTTTAAAAGTGCGCCGTTGTCAAAGAGCTCAAACCCCCTGTGTCCGGCCAGTACCGTGTACCCCGTCTCTATCCTGCCGGCCTTTTCCGCTATTACCATGATGCCGCAGTTCGTGTATGTCCTCGTGTCGCCGGCAAGTTCCATGGAGTCGCTTGCTATCTCGACCTGCTGCCTGCGTTCGCCATAACTGATGCTGACCTGTTTCACGTAGGGGCTGAAAGCGCGGCAAAAAGCATTTACCTCTTCCAGCATCCGCATTTTTTTGGAAAACTCAACGGATGCGGGGTCTATTGCCACCCTATTAATAAATCCGGGTTTTGCCCGCTTAAATTCCACCGCTTCGCCGGCGCCGGAGGTCAATCGCTCGATTACCCCGGCTGCTCCGGCCTCGTCGTTCGCGAAACCGTAGCTGGTCATGCCGTCTTTTATGCCGCGGATACCTATGCCGTTGTCCGTTCCGGACACGGCTTTTTCCGCCCTGTTATCCTCGTAAACTATCTGGAGTGATACGGAGTTTTCCTCAAAAATGTCCCATATGGAAAATCCTGCGGCGTTCAAGCGGGCCGCGCCGTCCTTTTTATCAAGCATCGGGATTTTTTCCCCTGTTCTCGTCCACGATGACGGCGACCGTCCATACAACTACCACGAGGGAAAATATGGCAATATACATGAACACAATGTTAAACCCGTACCTGATCATGCCGTATATGGCCGTGCCGAGTATCAGTGTGAAAAGCGCGGAAAGTATGGCGTACATTATATCAGCTTGCCTCCCCTTTTTGATCCTTCCTTGGAGAGCTTGTCCGCTTCCTTGTTGCTTTCCCTGGGTATATGGCTGAGCTCAAACTTGATGTGTTTTTTCATAGAAACGGCTTTTGAAGCCAGTTCCTTTAACCTCTCGTCCCGTATCTTGTACTCTCCGTTCATCTGCTTGACCATCAGTTCGGAATCACTGAAAACCTTCAGCGTTTTGATACCGTGTTTCTGCGCGACTTCCAGCAGGTGCAGCAGTGCGGAGTACTCGGCCACGTTATTGGTGGTTTCGCCAATATATTTTGACTCCATCAATATTTGTTCTTTGCCTTTATAGATGACAACACCAATACCCGAGTGACCCGGGTTGCCGCTGGATGCGCCGTCAATAAAGGCGGTGAACTGTTCGGTAGTCATGAAAACTCCTTGTTTTATGGGTATTTAGTACTATAAGAATATAACAAATTTAACTGATTAGGGCAACAGGGAAAAACGAAAAAAGCAATATTAAAACCAGAAAAAGGCTTATTGACAATCTTTTTTGTGGCTTTGTTTTTATAAAAATCCGTATGCCGGAATTATGCTACCTGGTTACCTCATAAATATCCTTCAGGGAGAATAATAACCCCTCTATGCTGTCCAGCCTGTATTGGGTCTCACGGTCTGACATGGCCCTGTCCGGATCGGGATGGACTTCCATAAAAACACCTGTCGCGCCTGCCGCAACCGCGCCCTTGGCTATGGCCTCTATGTACTGCCTCTCTCCGCCGCTGCTTGTGCCCGCGCCGCCGGGCCTCTGGACCGCGTGCGTGGCGTCTATTATGACGGGGTATCCCGTCGTCTTCATGTATGCTATTGATTTCAGGTCGACCACGAGGTTGTTGTAACCGAAAGAAAACCCCCTCTCGGTCAGCATTATTTTTTTATTGCCCGCCCCGGTCACCTTGCTGATTATGTTACCTATCTCGTACGGCGAGAGAAATTGCCCTTTTTTTATGTTCACATACCTGCCTGTCTTTGCCGCGGCCACCACCAGGTCCGTCTGCCTGCAGAGGAAAGCCGGTATCTGGAGGACGTCGGCCACTCCGGCCGCTTTTACGCATTCCGCGGGCGAGTGCACATCGGTCAGTATGGGAAGGCCGAACTCTTTTTTCACCCCGGCGAGTATTTTTAGCCCCTTTTCCATGCCGACGCCCCGAAACGACTTTGCGGAGGTGCGGTTTGCCTTGTCATAGGAAGCTTTGAAAATGAACGGTATGCCCAGCCTGCCTGTTATCTCCTGCAGGGTTCCGGCCGTATTCATCACCATGCTCTCGGACTCGATGACGCACGGGCCTCCTATAAAGAAAAAAGCGTCGCTATCGAGTTTAAAGGATCTTGTCGATTCTTTTTTGGACACGCTCTGGCCTCCCGCCGGTTATCTGGTTCCCGGCCTGTGGTTTATCCGGAACCGCGTGCTGCGGTTTCTGCGCCGGTTTTTCCTGTTTTATGGGTATCTGCGGTTGGGCGCCCTTGTAATTCATGTCCTTTGACTCGAGCATCCACTCCATAATAATGTTCTTCAGCATCTTTTCGAGCGGCATGTTGTACTTTTTGGCCAGCGCCTGTATTGCGTTGTATTTTTCCTGGGCCGAGTTGTACTTTACCCGGGCCAGACGCAGGAGTTCCTCCTGCATCTCTCTGTCGTAAGGTTTGTCTTCCATTATTTCCCCTTTTTCTTTTTAAGCGCCGCTTTCACAAAGTCCCGGAAAAGAGGGTGTGCGCAGCGCGGCCTGGATTTGAACTCGGGGTGGAACTGGACCGCTATGAACCACGGATGCTTCACGTACTCCACCATCTCCACCAGGAACCCGTCCGGCGACGTCCCCGTGATCAAAAAACCCTTTTCCTCGAACTTGTCCCTGTACAGGCCGTTGAACTCGAAGCGGTGCCTGTGGCGCTCAAATATTATCTTTTCTCCGTATGCGGCAAAAGATTTTGTACCTGCCTTTACCTTGCACGGATAGGAACCGAGCCTCATGGAAGCACCCATGTATTCGATGTGTTTCTGCTC
The DNA here is from genome assembly GCA_021372235.1 of Spirochaetia bacterium. Classification (GTDB taxonomy): domain Bacteria; phylum Oederibacteriota; class PGYV01; order PGYV01; family Palsa-1178; genus JAJFUW01. The sequence continues at coordinate 5,953 of JAJFUW010000036.1, read as the reverse complement.
TTCGAGCTTTGAAATGACCGGGTAAGGAGTCTGTGCATCGAACTCGGTCGAGTTTGCGCCCTTCATCCCGAGGCCGTTGCGGGCGAACTCCACGGACGCCATCTGCATCCCCAGGCATATTCCAAAAAACGGTATCTTTTTTTCCCTTGCGAACCTTATGGCAGCTATCTTGCCCTCTATACCGCGGTCTCCGAAACCTCCGGGGACCAGTATGCCGTCGCAGCCTCCTAAAATCTTTGAGACTTTTTTAGATTTAATCAGCGGTTCTATCTCCTTTTCGGAATCCACCCATTTTATGTCGACGCGCGCGTTATTCGCAATGCCGCCGTGCAGGATCGCCTCTTTTATGGACTTATACGCATCCTGTACCTCTATGTATTTGCCGACCACCGCGATGGTTACCTGTTCTTTGGGGTGGAGTATTTTCCTGACTATGCTGTCCCACTCCTTCAGGTTTGCTTTTGGGGCGCGCAGCCCGAGTTTTTTGACGATAATGTCATCCAGTTTCTGGTCGTGGAACATCCTCGGGCACTGGTATATGGTTGGCACGTCGAGGGCCTGTATGACAGCCTCCTCCTGCACGTTGCAGAAAAGCGCTATTTTATCACGTTCGTTTTTACTTATCTTTACCTCGGTCCTGCACAGCAGGATGTCCGGTTGAATGCCTATGGAGCGCAGGTTCGCCACGGAGTGCTGCGTCGGTTTTGTCTTTATCTCGCCCGCCGCCTTGATAAATGGCACCAGCGTCAGGTGCACATAGAGCACGTTTTCCCTGCCCACGTCCATCTGCATCTGGCGGATGGCCTCCAAAAACGGCTGGGACTCTATGTCGCCCACGGTCCCGCCTATCTCTATAACCGCCACATCCACGTTGCGCGGCTTCGTTATCATCTTCATGTGGTTTTTTATCTCGTTCGTCACGTGCGGCACGACCTGCACGGTCTTGCCCAGGTACTCGCCTTTTCTTTCCTTGTCGATTATTGTCTTATATACTTTGCCGGTCGTTACGTTGTTGTCCCTGGTCAGGCAGGCGTTCGTGAACCTCTCATAATGCCCCAGGTCGAGGTCCGTCTCGGCTCCGTCCTCGGTCACATAAACCTCGCCGTGCTGGAAAGGGCTCATGGTTCCGGGGTCAACGTTCAGGTACGGGTCGAACTTCTGCATCGTTATCTTTATCCCGCGCGCTTCCAAAAGCGCGGCTATCGACGACGCTGCTATCCCTTTACCGAGGGATGAAACCACTCCGCCTGTAACAAAAATGTATTTTTTATCAGCCATTTTATCCACCATATATATCAGGTCCGCCGTTTTATGTGCCATATCCCTGACCCGGATATTACAACGCCGACAATCCGGGATCCGATGCCCGTAAAAAGCGGTCCCTGAAATTCAGATTAGTTTCTTTAACTTTGCCAGGTCCCCGGCGGTATCAATGCCTATGGACCTGCTCTTTGCCGTTATAACCTTGATTCTGCAGCCGTTTTCCAGCATACGCAGCTGCTCCAACTTTTCGATCCGCTCGTATCTGCTTCCCAGTTTTAACCACCGGTCCAGGACCGACTTGCGGTAAACATAGAGCCCGATGTGTTTCAGGTAGGTCCCGTTTTGAACCCTGCCGCCGTCCCTGTTGTAAGGGATGACCGAACGCGAAAAGTAGAGCGCATTACCCTTGCTGTCAAGCACCACCTTTACTACCGACGGATCCTCTATCTCTTTTTTTTCCGTAATGGGACATGCCAGTGTGGCAGCATCACAGAACCTGTCAGACACCAGTGCCTTGACAGCCTTTTCTATGAGTTTCGGTTCCAGCAGAGGCTCATCCCCCTGTATATTTACAACTATGTCGTTCATGTTCGCGTCTATTACCTTCAGCGCTTCCCTTATACGTTCGGTGCCGGATTTGCAGGTTTTGGGCGTCATTATGGCCCTGCCGCCTGCCTTCTCAACAGCCTTTTTGATCTCTACCGAGTCAGTAGCCACGTATAATTCACGTATGGACCTCACTTTTTTTGCATTCTCGTAAACCCGGACAATCAGGAGCTTGCCCTTTACCATCCTGAGCATTTTTTCCGGCAAACGCGAGGATTTTAAACGTGCCGGGATGATTCCTATTATGTTCATACACACCCTGTTGTTCCAGGTTCCACGTTCCAGGTTCCAAAGTACTTTTGGACCCCGGGCCATTGACCATGGACCTTATTTTAGGAATAGTACTTTAAGATCTTACCTATCAAATTCGTTGTCGACTTGCCCTTTTCATATTTTATGTTCATAACCTTACCGCCGTGCGCTTTTACCACGTCGGCCCCGATAATTTTATCCGGTGGCCAGTCCCCGCCCTTGACGAGCACGTCCGGGGCCACCTGTTTGATTATGTTGTACGGGTCGTCCTCGTTGAAAACTGTTACCAGATCGACCGGTTCCAGCGCAGACATCAGTTCCGCACGTTCAGACTGCGGCGTAACCGGCCTTTTGGGGCCCTTGAGCCTGCGTACCGAAGCGTCGCTGTTCAAAGCCAGCAGGAGTACGTCCCCCATCTTACTTGCTTTTGTAAGAAAACGCACATGCCCGCCATGTAACAGGTCATAGCATCCGTTCGTGAATACTATTTTTTTCCCCTGTTTTTTTAATTTATTGATTTTTTCCAGGAGCCGTTTCCTGGAAAAAATCACTTTGTCATTTTTGGACATTTACAGCCTCTATCAGTTCTTTTGGAGTAAGCGTAACCACACCCACCTCTGCAACAACCTCACCTGCCGCTATGTTTGAGAGCGCGCACGCCTCTTTTAACCCCGCCCCTGCCGCCAGTGCCAGTGTTGCCACTGCAATCACCGTATCTCCGGCCCCGGTCACGTCGTAAACTTCACGCGCCACGGTCGGGATGGATTCCATGATTCCTTCGTGCCAGAGTGACATACCCTCTTCACCGCGCGTTATCAGTATTGCCTTTGCGTTCGTTATCCCCTGCAATATTTTAGACGCTTCAAGGACGTCAGATTCGTTCTCTATTTTTATGCCCGAAGCTTCCGCAGCCTCCTTTTTATTGGGTGATATCATGGTTATATCCCTGAAAATATCTATGTTCGTCGGTTTCGGGTCAACCGTTATTATTTTGTCGCCCGCCAGTTTCATTATGCCTCTCACGAGTCCCTCTGTCAGCAGTCCCTTGTCGTAATCGGAGAATATCACGGCATTGACCGATTTTATGACCGGCGCCAGTTTTTTCAGTATCCTTTTTTCCACGGCCGGTGAAATGTTGTGCCTGTGTTCCTTGTCTATACGGACAACCTGCTGGTTGTGGGCGATGACCCGTGTTTTTATGGTGGTCGGCCTGGCGTTGTCCGGGATAACGGCCGTTATGTTCACCTCCATTTTTTCCAGTTTGGTGAGCAGTTTGTGAGCGTTTAAATCCCTGCCAATAACCCCCGCCGCGTAAACTTTTGCCCCCAGTGAAACGAGGTTCAGTATGACATTTGCCGCGCCGCCGGGTTTTGACTCCTCTTTCTGGACATCAACCACCGGTATGGGCGCCTCGGGTGAAATACGCGAGACCTTGCCCCAGATGTATTCGTCTATCATCATATCCCCTACAACCAGAACCTTTTTGTTCTTAAACTTTTTTACGGCGTTAATCATGTCTGATTTTTTTACTGTTTTCATCATTTTGAGGCAAGTTTCCTTTCGGTCATGTCGCATATGGTGTGCAGGAACATTATGTGCGTTTCCTGTATGCGCATGGTATTTTTCGATTTGACATCGATGAGGATATCCGCCATCTGTGACATCGCGCCGCCGCCCTCACCGGTAAATCCTATGATGACCATGCCTCTGGCACGCGCTTCCTGAACCGCGAGCAGAACGTTCTTTGAGTTCCCCGATGTTGATATGGCGACGGCTATGTCTCCTTTGTTGCCGAGCGCTTCCACCTGCCGTTTGTAAACAATATCGAAACCGTAATCATTACCGCAGGCTGTTATTATGGAGGTGTCCGTGGTCAACGCGATTGCGGGATAGGCCTTGCGTTCCAGTTTCAGCCGCACGACAAACTCGGCGGCTATGTGCTGGGCATCGGCGGCTGAACCGCCGTTGCCAAAAATCAGTATTTTGTTGCCGTTTTTAAGCGCGTTGACAATTATTTCGACGGTTTTTTCGAGGGATTCCTTCAGGGCTTCGTAGCTTTTCTTTTTTACTTCAATGCTTTCCTTTACAGACTCTTCAAAATAACCCTTCATTTGTATCTCCTGTATTGGGATATATAATTATAAAAGCACAGGGTTGGTTAGTCAACTAAAAAACCTCTGCTTTTAAAGCGGTCCCGTGGCTGCAGACTCCATGATACAGCCCGTAAATCAAAAAAATGAAATTAATTCGTATCACTTGTTGTGTCAGGTGAATGTTTGTAGTTCTAATCGCGGGGATGGCCTGGAACCTGGGACCCATGCCTTTGTCATTGTGCCTTCACAACCCTCGCATCCTGCAGTATCACGTCTATCGTGCCTATGGCGATTTTGCTTTTTACCATGACAGGCACCAGGTTTTTATCGTCCGTCAGCCATATCCATATATCGCCTTTCTGCTTGAATATGCCCTCGTATTTCAGAAAAGGCTGTATGACCACGCAGTCAAATTCGCCCGCGTCGGTGGATACCTTTTCCTTGCGCAATGTTTTTACCACTATCCTGTAAGATTTGCACTCATCCGAGGCTACATCTATGTATAATTCCTTTTCGCCTTTGTATATTGCCCTGAAGTAATAGAATTCTGAAAGGACGTCCTGAACAAACTGCGGGGTGTCACAGCTCTCACCGTTGTTCTTTACCGCATTTTTAGCCTCAGGATTAAATTCCATGGATGTATCGTTACGGTATCCGCCCTCTTCGAGATGCTTTGAGTACCTCCACGAGAAAAGCCCGAGAACGTCCATGTATGATGTGATGACATCCTTTACCCTGTAAAAAGTCTCAAAAAACGGAGCCGTTCTGGCAGTCGCTTCGATATGATATGCTTTCCTTCCTTTATAATCAATGATATCCTTTATCTCAAGCGTGGCATAACCGGCCGCGATGTTAAAATACTTTACCGCGAAAACCAGCCTCTCTCCCACGCCAAATGTTTTATTCTGTTCGTTCCTGAAAACAAACGGCCGTACCGCGGCCGTCCGCGTTGCTGATGCCGTATCAGCCGCAACCGTTTGGCAGGCTCCTGTCACGTCCAATTTCATTTTTTCCCGGAGCAAATATGGTTCTTTCAGGTTATTAGCCTTTGCAATGCCCTGCCATAACGACCCTTTGCCGCAAAGTTTTTTTGAAACGATCCACAGTGTGTCGCCTTTCTGCACCGTATACTCCTGCGGCACGGTCCCTGCTTTCTCCGTGGCAACAACGGTTGCCGCCGCATCAGCCGTCTTCCGCAGTACTTGTTCCTCTTTTTCAACCTCAACCATGTCCATTTTTTTCACAGTCGAGGCGCAGGAAACAAAAAAAACAGCGCAAAAAACAGCCGCAAGCGGCACTGCAGTATTTTTATTCATCTCTTTTTTCTCCTTTTCATTGCTTGCTCTTTGTTTTTCAAAGACCCGGCCTAATTATTATCCCGCCAATTCTTCGATATTTTCGACTATCATTTCCAGGTCTATGGAATCCATTGCTTTTTCCTTTTCATCTTCTATGCCGTATTTTGGTTTCAATATGACGCTCCTGTTCCCCAACGGCATCCATCTTTGCGCCCTCATCGGTGTTATGGTATCCGGCGGAAAAAAACTCAGCGTCTTTGTGCCTGCAGCCGCGGCAAGATGCATCGGGCCCGTCGAACCCGATACGACAACCGAGGCCCCGGCAAGCACCGCCGTGAAATCCCTGAGAGAGAGCTCTTCTTCCATAACCTCGAGGTTATGCCTGCTGTTTATCCTGTCCCTCATTAGCATGAGCATATGTTTTTCCTCCGGCCCGCCCGT
>JAJFUW010000030.1 GCA_021372235.1 Spirochaetia bacterium | reverse complement strand
CTGGCGGAAACTTTGCAGGACAAGCCGCTGAAACAGTACCTGGGCAAGTTAAAAATATAACGCGTTTTTGCGTTTTACAGCGTGAATATACGGCCGCCGGTGAATGCCGGCGGCTGATTATTGAAAAAAACAAAAAAATATAGACAGGAGAAAATGATGGCACAGGAAAATGAAAATCTGTTCAAGGAAGCGAAGAGTTTTTTTCAGGTTTTTGAACCGAAAGGCAATATCATAACGGGAGTGAACGTGCCCGGTTCCGTCCAGCTCATCGGTGAGGTGAACGAACTGAACCATGGCACGGTCATATCCGCCGCAATCAATAAGACGGCTTTCATAATGGCCCAGAAAAGGAAAGAAGGCGACCGCTCGCTGAATTTCTATTCCCAGCGCTACGACGAAAAGATCAGGCTCTCGCTGAATGCGCCGGAACGCAAGGAAGAACAGGGGTGGGCGCATTACATGGCGGCGACGCTGTTCATGCTGGAGGGCGTGTCCAAACGCGTGAACGGGATGAACGTTTACATAAACAACGCGATACCGGACCTGTTCGCGGCAAACTCGATGGAAGCGCTCGAGACCGGCATCGCGACCATAGCCTCGGAGTTCTCGGACTGGGAGATATCGGGAATAGAGATGGCGCAGGTATGCGCCGACGCCGAGAAAAAATATATAGGCAGGGAGAGCCATTTCGTGAAATACATACCGCTTATCCTCGGGGAAAAGGGCGCGGTAACATATTTTGACACGGCCACCGGCGAACACGAGAACATAAAGGCCGATTTTAATTCTCTCACGTTCATGGTAATGTCATCGGGACTGAAAAAACGTTCGCTTGACGCGAAAAAGAAAGCCATATTCCGGGAGGTGGCCGCGGCGCTGGAAACCATAAAAAAGAGCAACCCGGAAGTTGATTCCCTGGACAAGCTGACGCTGGAACAGTTCGACGATTACCGCAGCAAGCTGACACTGGAACAGAGGAAACGCTGCGCCTACTTTATATCCGAGAACCGGAGGGTAAAAGACGCGCGCGTCTGCCTGAAAAAGGGGGACATAAAAGGTTTCATAGATGTAATAAACGAGTCCCAGAGGAACATAAAAAACCGTCTGGAACTGACAGCCGAGGAGAACGAGATACTGGTGGACACGATTCAGGATACTGAGGGAGTGCACGCGGTGAGGCTCATGAACATGGGCACGGACGGCACGGTCCTCGTTGTTGTTGATAAGGACAAGAAAGCACAGGCGGAATCAAAAATAAAGAAGTCCTTTATAGCGCGCACCGGGCTCGAACTGGTTTCGGAGGTGTTTACCCTCGAAACGCAGCTTGACACCTTTTCCATCAACGTCGACGAATTTAAAAAATGAAGGTAAGTTTCCATACATACGGATGCAAGGTCAACCGGTATGAAACGGAGCTTTTAAGGCAGGCTTTTGTCCGCAACGGGGCGCAGGACGTCCCCGAAGAGGAGGCGCAGTACTGCCTCATCAACTCGTGCACCGTGACAGCAAAAATAGACTCCGAGATACTCAAAAAAGCGCGCGCACTGAAGGAAAGAGGTCATAAAAAGGTCATATTTACCGGCTGCCTTTCGAGCCGCGGCGCAAGCGGTGAACTGAAGAAATACCTCGACTGGATAATCCCGAATACGGAAAAATTCCGCGTTAAAAGTTATCCCGCGGAGTTGAATCTGGAGGGTCTGGAATTTGACGAGGTGCTGAACGGATTTTCCGGGCGATCGCGCGCGTTTCTAAAGATTGAGGACGGATGCGACTCTTTCTGCGCTTATTGCGCGGTGCCATACGCGAGAGGGAGCACCATACGTTCGAGGAACCCGGAAGATGTATTGCACGAAGCGGCGAACCTGAAGGCCGCGGGTTTTGAGGAGATGGTACTGACCGGCGTGAACCTGGGCTATTACGGCCGTGACCTAAACGAGCCGGAGGCGCTGTACAAACTGCTGGTTTCCCTGGCAGGGGCGCCGGGGCATACTCGGTTCAGGCTCTCGTCGATAGGGCCGCTCGAACTGCACGATTGCGTCATAAAACTGGCAGCGGAATACCCCGGGAAAATATGTCCGCACTTCCACCTCTCCATGCAGAGCGGCGACGACAAGGTGCTGAAACTGATGAACCGGAAATATACCTCATCAGATTACAGGGACAGGGTGCTGGCCATAAAGAAACTGATGCCGCACGCGGCAATAACGACGGATGTGATAGCGGGGTTCCCCGGAGAGGGGACCGCGGACTTTGAAAATACATATGAATTTATCCGGTCGCTCCCGTTCACCAGGATTCATGTCTTCCCGTACTCCGACAGGGAAGGGACCTCAGCCTCGAAAATGGCGGGCAAGGTCAGGGATGATGTGAAAAAAGAGAGGGTAAAGAGGCTAATTAAACTGGCGGAGAAAAAGGAAATGGAATTTGTAGCGGTTAACACAGGGTGCCGCAGGGTTATCCTGCTGGAAGAAAAAGAAGAGGATGGATATATGGAAGGCTATACGGAAAATTACATCAAAGTAACGGTTGAGGCAAACGACAGCTTTCGGACAAAAAAGGGCAAACTCGTCCCCGTAACAATAGAGGGGATGGAAGGCGGGAGGGTAATGGGCGTAAGGGCAGATAAAGACGGTTTTTAGTTTGAAGATGTGAGCCTTTTTTTGAACGGGAGTTGTTTCATAGATATATGTTCCACAAGGAGGCGTTATGAGCGATTGTCTGTTCTGCAAAATAGCAAAAAAAGAGATACCTTCAAAAGTAGTCCATGAGGATGATAAAGTACTGGCGTTCGAGGATTTGAACCCGCAGGCCCCCGTGCATGTGCTTATCATACCAAAAAAGCACATACCCACGTTAAACGACGTGTCAGCCGCGGACAGGGACCATGTATTCGCAATGATTGAGGCGGCAAAGAAAATAGCAGCGGATAAGGGTTTGAGCGAAAACGGATACAGGACTGTCTTTAACGTAAATCGCGACGCGGGACAGACTGTCTTTCATCTGCACCTGCACCTTTTGGGCGGAAGGAAGTTCATCTGGCCTCCGGGGTAGGGGAAGGGATAGGGTCCAAGGTCCAAACAACCCGTTTTTGGGCCCTGGGTCCCGGACCTCGGACCCTCAGCCAGCAGGAAAATATTAATATTATGGAGAAAAAATGTTTTCAATAAACAAACAAAAGGAAGTGGATTAGATGCCCCGCGCACCGATATGCCCGGTTTATGGCGAGTGCGGCGGATGCTCGCTGCAGGATATTGAGTATTCGATGCAGTTGTCCAAAAAAGTAAGCGAACTCCGCGAAGTTTTCCGCCTGCAGGGAGTGGAGATACCGGCGGACGCGCGCGTTTACTACAAAAACGAGCATTATTACCGGAACAGGATGGATTTCCCGTTCTCGAACGAAGGGCTCGGCCAGCGCAAAAAGGGGAAATTCAACAAACTTGTGCACTTTGAAGAGTGTTTTATCGCCAATCATGGCGTGAACAGGGTATTTAAGGAGGTAAACGCCTGGTTTGCCGCAAACAAAGAGGCACTCGATGTCTATAACGTGGTGACGCGCCACGGCACACTGCGTTACGGTGTCATCAGGTCTTCTTTTTTTTCAGAAGATTCGGTGGTGACCTTCATCCTGAACCCGGGTTCGGAAAAAAAAGAGGCGCACCTCGAAATGATCAGGAAATTTGCCGCAGCTGCAGAGGCGCAGAACGTGATAGCGGGATATGTAAAGGACAACACCGATGTTTCGATAACTTCCGAATACGAGGTCATCAAAGGGTCGGACATACTGAGCGAGCAGATGGGGCCGGTCAGGTTCCATTACCACTGCCAGGGATTTTTTCAGTCCAACTCTCCCGTGGCCATGGACATAATCTACTGGCTCAAGGATAAAGTGAGGGAACATTACGACATACTGGTGGATTTTTTCGGCGGGGTCGGGACATTCGGGCTGCACCTGAAAGATACGGCGGACAGGGTGTATATAATAGATAACGAGGGGTTCAACTACGGCTGCGCGCTAAAAAACGTCGAGGCTGCGGGCGCGGTAAACACGGAGGTCATTAACAAGGACGCGGAAAAGGCCGGTGAACTTGGGCTTGATTATAAAGGAAAAAAGACGCTGTTCGTCATAGACCCGCCGCGGGGCGGCATGCACAAGAAGGCGATGAAGTACATCATGCAGTCCGAACCGGAGCGTATCCTGTACGTGGCGTGCAATCCCCACAGGCAGGCGGTCGACATAAAGGCCATGGAAGAAAAGTACGAGATGAAGGATTTAGCCGTATTTGACATGTTCCCGCAGACGAGGCACGTTGAAACTGCGGCGGAACTGGTTCTTAAGGGCAAAAATAATTAAAAAACGGAGGTTTTAAGATGGGTTTGTTGAAAAACTGGAAGACCGCACTTGAAGTCGGGAACTTTCCCCCGGGCACAAAGATTGACTGGCTCTCAAAATGGATGGTGCTGACGCGCGCCCAGGTTTTTTCAATGACCGTCATATCCTCGCTGGTCGGCGCACTGATAGCGCTGGCAGACGGGAAACACAATATAATAGACACGTTTATCGTTGTCGTAACTCTGTGTCTCGCGCATGCCTCAAACAACCTGATAAACGACTATTTTGATTACAAAAGCGGGCTGGATACGGCTGACTATCCCAGAACACAGTACTCCCCTCACCCAATAGTATCGGGGATGATCAGTGAAAAAAAATTGTTATTTGTATTTTTTCTTTTCGGGGCGATTGAACTGTCTGTTGCAGTTTACCTCTTCCTCAAGACAGGATGGCCGGTGATGGCGTTTGCCGTGGCGGGGTTCCTGCTCAGCGTTTTCTACGTTGCCCCGCCGGTCAAGTTAAAATACAGGGGGCTTGGTGAACTGGCTATATTTTTGATATGGGGGCCGCTGATAACTGTCGGTACTTATTACGTCATAACAGGGGAGATGCCACTGAAAGTCTGGCTCGCGTCAATACCTTACGGGCTTGTGGTGACCAATGTCCTGCTGGGCAAACACCTGGACAAGTTTGACAAGGACAGGGAAAAAGGGGTAAAGACATTTCCAGTCACGTTGGGATGGAAAAACGCGCTGAACTTCACGAGGATCAACACGGCCATGTTCTTCATATCCGTTGTATTGCTGGTGGCGTTTAGGGTGATAACCCCGTTCGCACTCCTGTGCTTTTTTGCAATCGGCAGGTTTAGTACATTCATGAACGTCCTGTCGTCAGAGAAGCCGGATGAGAAGCCAAAGGATTTCCCGGAACTGTGGCCGCTGTGGTATGTGGTCTGGGCATTCTGGTTTAACAGGCTCGCGGGAGGGATGTTCATACTGGGGCTGATATTGGGGACACTGCCGTTTTTGAAATTCTGATAATAATAAAAAAGCGGGCTGAAAAGCCCGCTTTTTTATTGGTGCGCCCGGCAGGCATATAGATCCATCGCGATATGCCGAGAGAAATCAACTTTATCATAATTTGTTCCATTTGGTATTAATGGTGCCATCAAACACGCATACGCGGCTCACGAGGCCAATGCTTTAGCCCAAAGAGCCGCAACTAAAAAACAGTCACGAATCCCAAAATAAGGCTGCAAATTGCAAATCTAAAACCTTTTATAAAGACTGGTGCGCCTGGCAGGAATCGAACCTGCGCACATGGCTTCGGAGGCCAATGCTCTAATCCACTGAGCTACAGGCGCATTGAAAATATAATATAAACAAAAGCAAAAGTCTCATATAAAAACTGGTGCGCCCGGCAAGACTCGAACTTGCGGCCAACAGCTTAGAAGGCTGCTGCTCTAATCCAACTGAGCTACGGGCGCACTAAATACGAGTAATAATAACATATTTTTTTGCCAATTAGTTACAAAAACAAAAGGAGAGGCGCGGCCTCTCCTTATATTTTTGGGGTGAGTAACGGGATTTGAACCCGCGGCCTCCAGGGCCACAACCTGGCGCTCTAACCAACTGAGCTACACCCACCACCATAAGATATCTCATGCCGGAAATCCGACAGTCCATTTTGGTCGGGGCGACTGGATTTGAACCAGCGACCCCCTGCTCCCAAGGCAGGTGCGCTAGCCAGCTGCGCTACGCCCCGACGTCCTTAGTGCCAATAACTGAACAATTAAGACTTAAGAAATATAGCAAAATTGGTTGGTAACGTCAACACAAACAATTATATGACCCGGAACAGGCCCGGCCTGTTTTTTTAAAAAAATACTTTACAAAAATTGTTTTTATGGTATATTATTTTTCAAGATACAGAAGAAGTTACTGTATGAAACAAAAACGTTTTGGAGGCAGAACTAGAATGGCGAACGGCAAAGTGAAATGGTTCAACGACAAGAAAGGGTACGGCTTTATCGAACAGGAAGGCGGCAAGGATGTATTTGTGCATTTCGACGCGATAAAGATGGACGGTTTCAAGACTCTCAAAGAGGGCGAAGCTGTATCATTCGACATAGTTGAAGGAGCCAAGGGTCCCCAGGCTGCAAACGTAGTAAAGATGTAATCTGGGATTCTTGCCTATAAGGCCCGGCAGGCAACTGCCGGGCCTTTCCATTTTTATATGCCAATCTTAAATGCGGTCCTACTGTTTATCCTTCGTCAGTATCGCTATCTCCGAAAATATCGAAGGCACGTCCAAAAACGAGGAACAGGCAATATAGCGCGGGTGCCATACCGGGCTGAATTTTTCCCTTTCCGCGCGCAGGGCTCTGGCGTTATGGAACCGCGAGCCGTAGTTGAACAGCGCCGCGCCGGCCCTGTCCGAGGGCGGGGAGTAGGCCCCGAATTCCGGCGAACCCAGCGGGGTTAGCCCCAGGTTAAAAAAGGCGTAATGGTTTTCTTTCCCCCATAACAGTATCATGTAGTTCATGTAATCCTCTATGGAATCATCAAGCCCGCGCGAGTAGCGCAGCATGTCGACGGTTATTTCTTCCATATCGCCGGAAGCCAATATATTGGCAAAGGCCGTCATCCGTCCATCCCTGTAGACCGACGCGATGTGGAACCTCTTCAAGTATTCGGGATTGTAATACCCCGATATGAAGCCCGGTTCCCTGATATTCCGTGCGTCCAGCCAGTCTTCGGAGACCGCAGCCGCGTCCTTTATTATGGCGGTGTTTAGTCCCGGAGGATAGACATTGAACTTGAAACCGCGGGACCTGTAATGTGCGGCGGTGGAGGCAAGGCCGGTATCTTTCCTCCTGTCCTGCGGATATGAGGCAAGTGCGGTTTTGGCCTCTTCGCCTATTTTATAAATACCCAGGCCGGAGTCGCGGTAGTAGTGGAGATACCTGTTGGAAATGTTGAAAAAAACCGGGTTGCCTTTTACCCCGCGCGCCATCCTGCGGAATTTCCAGATAAGCTCCTCGGACTCGGCATAAGGCCCGAAAGGGTCGCCGAGCGCCACGAAATGCGGTCCGCACTGAGCGTACATGATAAAGGAGGAGCGCGAGTATGAAAACAATATTTTTTTGTCGCCGGACATCACCAGTTGTGCCAGCGTATCGCCGGATGCCAGCGCTATGGGAGCGGCGGAAGCTATGTCAAACCTGTCCGCTGTGTGGGCGAGAGGTTTGAACGGGATAAAAATGTATATTACCGGCCACGGGATAACGGCGGCGCATGCGAAGATTGCGGGGAGGCAGATGCCGGTGTGGGTCAGGGAGGAAAAACCCGCGCACATGACGGCAACTGTCACGGCCGCAAAATATATACCCCGTGTGGGTCTCTCCGAGAATAACCCGGTGTTTCTGTAGAAATTATCCCTGTATAAATAAAGCGCCAGAAGCAGCAGTAAGATGCAGGAGGCCGTTTTGTAACTGAACCCCGATGCAAGCAGCAGGGCCGCGCAGACAGACAGCAGGAAAGCGGTCAGTTTGCAGGCAGGCAGCAGCAGTTTTTGCAGTGGCCGTGAAATCGCCATAAGTGCCGCGCCGCAGAGCACACACATGATGCGCAGCGGGGTATCCGTCCATCCGGGCATGATGCCCGCGAGCGCCAAAGTTTTCGACCCTGCCGGAGGAAGGCATGCGATTAGCATGGCCGTGGCACCCGCTATGAATACAAGTGAAGAGATGAGGTTGGTGGGGGTGGATGAAACGAACCTTCCGAGGCCTCTCACGCGTTTTAACAGAACGGGGCCGCGGCCCGACGCCTCGGCCGCACCGTAAACAAAATAGGATATGGCCAGCGGCATGAGATAATAGATAATCCTGTAAAGTATTACGGCCCCGACCACGCCGGAGTTGGAACCGCGGTCAAAGGACAACAGCGATATCGCTGCCGCGTCAAAAACCCCGAGGCCGCCGGGAATGTTGCTTATAACCCCGAGGAATTCAGCCGTCACATACGAGGCCAAAAACAGGCCGGCCGGAGGGCCGTCGCCGGGAAGCAGCACATAAAACGATGCCGCACAACACAGCCATTCAAGCAGGGAAAACGAAATCTGGCCGGAGGCGATTGCCGCGCCCGGCGGGTCCAAACGCCAGCCGAATATGTTGAAACTGTGACGCGAAAAAACGGCCCATCCCAGGTAGGCCGAAAGAAGCAGCAGGGCGGTTATGCCGCCGCCAAAAGTAAAGTATTTCATGGCCGTGGAGGTGCCCTGAGGCCAGACGCCGGGAAAAAGCATTATGCCTGACAGGGCTAAAAACCCCGTGACGCCGGAGACACCGCAAAACGCGATGAGGGAAGCTATCTCCCCGGCGGAAAAGTTCCAGAGCGAATAGAGCCTCAGCCGGACAGCGGAAGAACTGAGCAACGAGAGCCCCAGGGAATTACCAAAGGCGTTCGATGTAAAAGAGGCGGCCGCGCATTTTTTGAAAGAGAGCGGGTGTTTGAGGTGCTTTGTCCCGAGATAATCGTAAAAGATGAGGAAAAAATAGCTCATCACCGCAAAGCAGGCAGAGAGAAGTATTTTATGCGGGGGGACGTGTGCCAGGCCGGCGAGGATACCCTGCGTGCCGTGCGAACGGAAAAAGGCCGCCAGCACAAAGAATGAGGCGGCAAAAGAAACCACTGTAAAAGCAAGCCCTGCTGATTGCAACATTTTCCTGTTCATAACCCCAAAATAGCAGAGGATATAGTTTAAAGCAAGGAAAAACGGGCAAAAAATAGATGTTAACGCAGGTTGTTAATATTATTGATAATATTTCTATTATAATATATAATTTAGAAAGTAAGGAAGTAAAGGCATTTTGTAAAATTATTTGTCATTTTTCGGAAAATGATTTTATGAGTTTGGGAGTTTTCCGGCGAAATCGGGACCGGTTTAGTGTTGAAATGGCTGAATGTCAGTAAGGTATATGGCATGAGAGCAACCGTAAAAAATGGGTTCCTTTAAATATAGTCCGAGGATAACAGTTTGTATATTTATGGCACAAAAAGGGATAGACAATGAACCGCACCGAAATTTCGGATGGAAAAGTTGTTTATAAAAACAGCAAAC
>JAJFUW010000208.1 GCA_021372235.1 Spirochaetia bacterium | reverse complement strand
TACGTTGATGGCATTGAGCAGGCCGCCTGAGATGATAATGACCGATTCCATGAAGAATCCCGGGGTGTTCTGCCCCCCTTACCGGGGTCAAGATAACGCAACAGAAGGCATCCCGGTGAGAAATTTCAAGAGGCAAGAGTCTAAAAATCTGAAAAGAGAGGAGGCTCACCTGTCAGGAGGATGCGTTGCTTTGTTCCATAAACAACATTTGACATTAACTCGTTGCCTGTCGGCATCTGCCACATCATCAGTCTGCGTGCCAGGTTTGTCGAGATTCTGTCAGAGATATAGGCTATATTACCCCAGGTTCTGGTCCCCTGCGTAAACATGGCGTGCGAAGGGCTGCTCCAGCGGCTGTTTGAGGCCCCGCCCTTTATCCTGTACCAGTCTGCGTCGCGGTCGGACGGATCCAGGAATATGAGGTCGTATTTTCTACCGTTCTCGACGTTGTTTATAAAAGTAGTCGTGTCATCCACATTGGTATTTACCGCCGCCTGGTCGAGCGACGTGTCCACAAATATATCCTTGCCATTGGCGTTGCCCCAGTGCGTAAAATGGTGGGCCAGCAGGCATTTACCCGGTGCGTACTGGTTGCGGATTAGATAAAGCGCCGCGCTCCATCCCTGTATCGTGTTTGGCAGTGAACTAAAAGCTACGCCCCCGACGGTTTCGTTAAATCCCGAACTGGCCACGCTCACGACCGCCGAGGTCGCGCTGTTGCCCGCCTTTCTCCAGAAACCAAGCAGGTCAGGCTCGATATGGACAATGACAACGCCTGTCGAGTGCGCCGCTATCTGCTGCATGAGTATCTTGAAATCATTGTAATAGGTGTTCATGTATGAGTTGCTTGTATAATTGCTGAGCGTGTAAGGCGTGTAATAAAATGTAAATACCTGCTTCTGACCCCTTGATTCCCAATATATCAGTTCGTTTGCCGCCCATTCCCCGCCGGAGACCCAGCCCGTCCATCCCGGTGTCAGGTACTGGTATGAATAGTCCCAGCAGGCCGTACCCTGTCCGTCTTTCCAAAAATGAGGTGAGGACTCGGCGTATTTATCAGCTTTATCGATTGCCCCAAAACCAAAATAAGAACTTAAACCCGTGGGCACGCTCCCACCCATACCATATATACCGGCAGATATCAAAAGCAACAATATTAGAGTAATAAACCTGCGCATGTTGTGTTGCCTCCGTTATTTAGTTAAACATTTAAATGCGGACTCAAAAAAAAACTAATGTGTTTTAAGACATTGTTTCAACTAAAAAGTTTCGCTTATTTTTGTCAATTATACATAGAACAAACAGGTTTGTCAACAATGGTGAAATGATGTTTCATTATACGGATAAGACTTGTATTATATTTTTGCCTTTATTTATATGGTTTTTATTAGGATAATTGAATTTGTTTTCGTAAACAGCCAATTTTGTCATAACAATACTATTATCTTATGAATATTAGAGTTTTAATATTAATGACAGCAGTGCTGTTGTTGTCTGCCTTTGCCTCCAGCACATAATAGAACGCCCCGTTTGACAGCGTTTCAAAACGGGACTTATCCACTATCAGGCAACCATCCCCTGCGCCACGCGGGGTTGTATCCTCGTATTTCATGACCAGCCTCATGGCCAACGTGTAGAACTTGACCGACATACCGCTTATGTTTCTGGTGGAATGATACCTTATCGTCAGTCCTGAACCACGGCCATTATACGGATTTGGGTAGGTGTTAATCCCGGTCAGTTCAATGTTCGTGGTCGTGGCCTCAGCCGTCGGCGTCTCCGTTGTCGTTGCTGACTGCACGGGCGTAAACGTGGCTGTCGTTGTCATGGTCTGCGAAAAAACATCTGTGGGGCTCGCAGTCAGTGTCACGGTTACAGTAAATGTTCCCGTTGCGGTGAGCGTTGAGGAGTTTGTTGCCGTAATATCCGGCGTATGTGTGTATGAAGCCTCTGCTGTTCCGGTAACAGTGGGTGTGATACTCAATACCTGTGTCGGCGTAATAGTTTCTGTCGGACTCTCCGCCGCCGGCGTTTGCGTAGGTGTTTGCGGACATGACAGGGGGCAATAATTAACGTTTATGGAATGGTCTTCCGCCTCCGATCCTCCCGGCGACATGATGCCCGGGAAAGGACCAAACGCGAGCGGCTGCCAGTACAGACTGCCGGTAGACCCTGCCTCCGCGGCGGTATAAATTGCAGCGGAATCTGTCTGATATGCAAGCCAGTATACGTTATACGCATAGAGGGTCGTCTGCGGGATAGTCACCGTGTTCCATCCTGCCGATACGGCAAATGGCGCGCTCTCTACCAGCAGGTTACCGGGCTGGCCCGCGACCGTGCCCGTTACCGAATTGGCATAGATGGCACACCTGGCGTTGCCGCTCCCTGATACCACATACAGGTCCATGGAAGTCGCCGCCGCGTCCTCTGTGATGCCATACCAGTTGGCTACCATAAACCCGTTTACAGGTATGGACCCGGAGAGCTGGTAAACCGTGCCAAACTCATCGCCGCACATACATGTTCCTATCGGAGTCGGAGTTAAGGTATATGTCGGAGTATTGGTGGGGGTCGTACAGATGACAGGACAATAGTCCGCGCGGAGCCCGTATTGCCAATTCCACAGGTTACCTGTTGCTATTGTAGCAGGGAAATATCCAAACCCCATATCAAACCATGCCTCTTCGCCATTTATGCCAGTGTCATAAGCCAGTGTGATGCCCGCCTCTGCCTGGTATGCTATCCAGTACTTACCCGCCGTAAGCGTCGTGTCGGGTATGTCCAGCGTGTTCCATCCGGTGACAGCCGTCTGCGGCGCGGTCTCTGCTATGAGTGCAGCGGGGACATTGTATGCACTGTCATTTGTATATATGGCAAGCCTCACCTGCCCTCCGGCAGTTGTCGAGTCGATATTGATTGACAGAGTCCTCACCACGGCGTCTTCGGTCAGGGTAAAACTGTTTGAATCAAAAATGCCGTCTGCGGCCGTTGTACCGGCAGTCAACGTGTATGTCCTGCCGAAATAGTCAGGACACGGGCAAGGAGTCTCCGTGGGCGTGTCTGTAGCGGAAAAAAGGGGTGAAAATATGAAAAAAATAAATAGAATTAATAACAAAATTGCCCTGCTAAACTTCACAAAAACCTCCCTGCTTCCTCACCGATAAAATTATATACGTACCGCAAAGGTCTGTCAATTAGATAAATAGACTGAAAATATGTTATTTACAGGTTGTTTTACCGGAGTCCGCCGTAATGTCCTGTTATTTTTCAGGAACGTGTCCGGTTTAACCTATTTTTACTTGATTGAATTTTGACGGAACTAAAACTTTCCGTTTTCTGTCAAAGTAACACAGGATTTTTAGAGTGATTGGTTTCCGGCTTATAATTTTGCCGAAAGCAGGGGTTGCGGCGCGCCAATCACACGCTGTAATATCCCTCGCAGCCCCCCGGGAAACCGGGGGCCTTTTTTTAGTCAATAGCCTTTAACCGTAAATGGACGTCAAAACCACAGGCGGCAAAGATAATATTCTCATTTTTTACACTCATGAAGTCTTTATTAGCCTCTCATGGTATATATTTCATGTGAAAAAACTGCAAAATAACATAAAACAACCTGCCG
>JAJFUW010000201.1 GCA_021372235.1 Spirochaetia bacterium | reverse complement strand
TCCATCACTACCATTCCGCCAGAGCCCATGATGGCGCCTATGGACGCCAGCGATTCATAATCAACCGCAGCATCAAAATGGTCAACCGGGATGCACCCGCCGGAAGGCCCCCCTGTCTGCACGGCGCGTATCTGTTTATTTTTACCCGCTCCTTCACCCATCTGGTATATGATGTTCTCCAGCGGCGTGCCGAGCGGGAGCTCGACCAGCCCCGTATTATTTATCTTTCCTACCAGCGAGAAAACCTTGGTCCCCGCGGATTTTTCTGTTCCTGTCTGTGCGAAGAAATCACCGCCCCTGTTCACGATAACAGGTATGTTGCACCATGATTCAACGTTGTTAATGTTGGTCGGTTTGCCCCATAGACCTTTTTGCGCCGGAAATGGAGGCCTCGGGTTGGAGCGTCCCGGTTTTCCCTCTATGGATGACATCAACGCCGTCTCTTCACCGCATACAAAAGCGCCCGCACCTTCCACATATTCCAGGTCAAATGAGAAACCGCTCCCGAAAATATTGTCGCCCATTATACCGAGTTTCTTGCACTGTTCCACGGCAGCCTTTAACCGTTGTACCGCAAGCGGGTATTCCGCCCTGATATAAACAACGCCTTTTGAAGCCCCCATTACGTAAGCGCCTATTATCATACCCTCAATCAGCATATGGGGATCACTCTCGATTTCGTTGCGGTTCATGTACGCGCCCGGGTCGCCCTCGTCGGCATTGCATATTATGTATTTCTGGTCCGCCTTAACGTTCTTCATGAGTTCCCATTTTTTACCAACCGGGAACCCCGCGCCGCCGCGTCCGCGCAGTTTTGATTTTTTCACCTCTTCAAGCACGGAGTCGGGGCTCATTTCGTTGAGCGCCTTAAACAGGGCCTGATACCCACCTATCGCTATATACTCGTCTATATCGGCAGGATTGATGATACCGGCGTCACGCAGAACTATTTTTTTCTGGCCTTTAAAAAATGGTATCTCATCCCATGAAGGCACTTCCAGGAAATCTTTTCCATATGATATCCTGGACGTCAAAAAGTCCCACTCTTCCAATTTGCATAAAGCCTTTTTCAGCGGCATATTGCGTTTTGAAACGCTTTCAACTATAAAAGGAACATCCTTGACCGTGACTTTGTTCAATATTACAAGCGGCATACCTGGGATATATATGTTTACGAGCGGTTCCACCGCGCAAAATCCGAAGCATCCTGTCTGGTTCAGCTTTATGGTTGCCTTTTTTGACCTGATGGAATTATCAAAGGCTTCGTATACTTTGTCAGCATCATTTCCTATGCCGCATGTTCCCATACCAACAGAAATCATGGGAATATCGGGCTGTATCTTTTTCATCCCGGCGGCCTTTGCCGCGTTCAGCGATTTCAACTCTGTTATTTTCATTATCTGCCCCCTCCGGCTGTTTTTGTCACGATTTTCCGCATCTGAGCCGACGTCACATTGCTGTGAATGGTGCCATCCACGGATATGACCGGCGCAAGGGCGCACTGGCCAAAACATGCCACAGTGCGTATCGTGAACTTTTTATCCGGTGTCGTAAAGGAGGGTTCTCCGCCCTCCAATTCATTTGTGCAGCCAAACCTGGCAGCCACATCATCAAGCAGGTTTTTTGAGCCTTTCGTATGGCACGCCGTCCCCCTGCACACTATTATAGTATGCTCGCCCTGAGGTTTGAGGTTAAAAAACGCATAGAATGTAATAACGCTGTAAATCCGGGAAAGCGGTACGTTTGTCTTAACGGAAATATAATTGAGCACTTCCTCGGGAAGGAACTTAAATTTAACCGCTTGCTGCGTCTTTTCCAGTATGCCAAGCAGTTTACCCTGCTTTCCTTCGTAACTGTTGATTATTGCGTCCAGTTTTTTTTGGTCGATATAATCCCTGACATTTAGCGGATCCTTGACTGCCAACTCCGAGTTGTTCATCAAAACCTCCTTTAAATTATGGTTTTTCATTAGTTAATGTTTTCTTTAACAGAATATAACATCGTCTAAAAATTGCATAAAATTTCATTTTGTTGTGATTTATTTCACTAATTTACTTTTAAAAAAACGAACAGTTTTTCCTGTGAACTGTTCTCTTGTTAATAAAGTAAGTTCAAATTGCAAAACAAATATAACATAGCATATAAATGTTTGTCAACAATTTTTAGCGTTCAACTATATGAAACACAATATCTCTATATAAAATGATATTAAAACAGTAGTAATTAGTTTTATGTTGTTTGTTTTCTTTTCATCAAGCAAAACCATAAATATTGCCCCGAACTCATCTCATGACCGCGTGAAAATTATGAAAAAATTTTTTTGTCGAGTCAGTTCTCTACTGTATTTTGACATCAGGTCGTGGTCATAAATATATGTAAAACTAAAAATCGTAGGTCTCTATCGCCGCATAAAAGACGTATGAATTGTTTTGTTTTGAATTGGAAAGATTCTGAAATATAAACAACAGCCTGAGCCTGCTTTGCAAAGCCGCACAGGCAGGAGCAAAAAAAAAATTCCGAATTGCCGTTCACCGCGGTTTAAATCCTCCCCGCAGGCAAGAATGCCGCGGCTGATGTGTTAGAAATCCGTAAAAACGGCGCCTGTAGAGTCGTGACCCGCGGCCCGCTCGGTGCTGGAAGTTGTCAGCAACGGCGCCGAACACCATAAAAAAGTACGGTTATCGGGGTTCACATAGTCCGCACAAGTAAATATCCCGGTCAAACAATTCCATCCGTCTGTTTTTTGCTTATCCGTATGTTTGTTAAAAAAAAATGAAAAAAGTTGAAAATTATACTTGACATACTTTGATATAATTTGCTATACTATGCATATGAAGATGATAATCAGGGATTTGGAAAAATACAGGCTGGAAAACAGAATATCACAGGAAAAACTTGCGGCACTCCTATCCGTGACATTCTGCACGGTAAACAGATGGTTCAGGGGCCGTAACGAACCCAACATGATACAGGAATACCAGATAAAAAAATTCCTTTACGGGGAGAGGAGGATGTCGAATGGTAAAAAAAGAAGATAGGCGTACGGCGTTAAAAGAGAACGAGAATTTTGAAGGATTTGAAACAGGCCGCGAACACCTGGAACTGTTGAGAAAGGCCAGGAACCTGAAATCTTTTGAAACGCCGGAGGCAAGGACGACCGTGGCAAAGATAGATTCGCTTCTTGTTAAACTGTATCTGTCACTATAACGGTTCGCGCTCAAACGTTTGTAGCAATACAATGGCCTTTTTAATTCGCGCAAAAAATAGAGGCGGCAATCCACCGCCTCTATTTTTATATTACGCCGGGCATTTGTATTATATTTATCCGTATGACGGAACCGTATATTGAATCAGTTCCCCTACCCCTTATCGACATTTCCAATCAACAGCTCATTGCCAATGGAAAAATTCACTATTATATGTTAAATTAATGATATGAAAAATATATTGCTTGCCATAATACCGTTATTGTTCCTGTCCGCGTCCCTGCGGGACAGCGGTTATATCGCGGTGCTGGAAAAAGAAGTGTTATCTCAGGTTAACGCGCAGCGGTTAAAAAACGGCCTATCCGTACTCAAAACTTCGGTTAAACTAAGTTCCGTGGCCCGTGCGCATTCAAAAGATATGGCTGAGAACGGTTATACTTCACATATATCACCGGAAGGCGTTGATCCTTCAACGCGTGCAAAAAATGCCGGATTCAACATCAGGAAACCATTCAAAGGCGGGTACAGGAACGGAGTCGGAGAAAATATATATGAACATCAGGCCGTAATGGAACAGGACGGCTTACAAACACCTTATCTCGAGCCCGCAAAAGAAGTCGCGAAAAAAGCAGTTGACGGATGGATGCAAAGTCCGGGTCACAGGAAAAATATATTGAATCCTGATTATATGATATGCGGGACCGGTGCCGCGATATCAACGGATAAAAAAATAAAAATCACTCAGGTTTTCTTTTAGGATTTTCCCTGTTTCTGCGTTGCCTGGTATTCTTTTGCTTACTCTTTACCTGAAAAGACCGGCAGGTTCTTACTGCCGTTAAATACCGGCATGAGTCCCCTTTCGTTCCTTTTCTGCGGTATTATCGCAGTTTTGCTTTTCCTGCTCGGCTCTCTGGGCAGTCTTTTCAGAACCCTGTGTTAGAATAGCGTTGTTCTGCTCGCCAACGTTGAACACACCTTTTAGCTTGCCATAGTTGCGAAAGTTCGCCTCGACAAACCTACGGTTATAGACAAGCACGGAATACTCGTCGGCAGATTTTTCGGCTTGCCAAATGATATCCGTTGGCTGACCAATCTCGGTGTCCTTTTCGTCAATCAACCGCGCTATCGTCGTCTTTCCCGTGCCATTGTTGCCGTAGAAAAAGTTTATAAGCGTAGACACAACCTCAACGTCATGCAAGGTCGCGGCGTTCAGCGTGAATTTCGCGATTGGCGCGGGTATTTTATTATTCGTCTTCGTCGTCTCCTGTTTTCTTTGGATGGGCTGTTTCGCGTGGTTTCACCGCCTTTATTTCGTCTTCATCGTCCGCGAGGGCAGGCAACGCGATAATTTCCCTACCAGCTATGCCTTGGAGGTCACCGCTCATCCCGTAGAGGCTGTTCGTGACCTTC
>JAJFUW010000114.1 GCA_021372235.1 Spirochaetia bacterium | reverse complement strand
GAGGCCATGATGAGGCTTGTCATGGACGAGTTCCAGAAACATGTCCGCATGAACAAAAAAATACCGCCGGAGACTACGATGTCGGTTTCCGAGATAGATTCTCCGGGCCGGCTCGCGGATGTCATTGCCGCGCATATTTTTTTAAAACACGAGGAAAAACAGGAACTGCTCGAGATGGTGGAACCGAAAAAAAGGCTGCACCGCATGTCAGAGATACTCCAGCGCGAGAACGAGATACTGGAGATAGAAAAAAAGATACAGGTAAAGGTAAAAAGCCAGCTGGAAAAATCGCAGAAGGAATATTACCTTTCCGAACAGCTGAAGGCGATACAGAAGGAACTCGGCAAGGGGGATTCGACGTTCAACGAGGTTGAAGAACTCCGCGAAAAGGTCAAGAAGGCGAAAATGCCGAAAGAAGCCGAGGAAAAAGCGCTGAAGGAACTCTCCCGCCTGGAAAAGATGATGCCCATGTCGGCAGAGGCAACGGTCATCAGGACGTATCTCGACTGGCTGATAACCCTGCCGTGGAACACGAAAACCCGCGACAAACTTGACATAAAACACGTTGAAGGCATATTGAACGAGGATCATTACGGGCTGGATAAGCCAAAGGAGAGGATACTCGAATACCTCGCGGTAAAAAAGAACATGAAGGACAAACCCGAACGGGCACAGGACCCGATCATCTGTTTTGTGGGACCTCCGGGAGTGGGTAAGACATCGCTGGCGCGTTCCATAGCCCGCGCGCTTGGCAGGAATTTCGTGCGTCTTTCGCTGGGCGGCGTGCGTGATGAGGCCGAGATCAGGGGCCACAGGCGCACCTACATAGGAGCCCTGCCGGGCAGGATACTGCAGTCTATCAGGAAGGCAAAATCAAAGAACCCGGTTTTTTTAATGGACGAGGTTGACAAGATGTCATCGGATTTCAGGGGAGACCCGGCCGCGGCTTTGCTCGAGGTCCTCGACCCGGAGCAGAACAACACGTTTATGGACCATTACCTGGAAACCGAGTTTGACCTTTCAGACGTCATGTTCATAACAACGGCAAACACACTGTACGGCATACCGCTGCCGCTGCAGGACAGGATGGAAATCATAGAGATAGGGAGTTATACCGAAATAGAAAAAATGAACATAGCCAAAAGGTTCATCATACCCAGACAGCTGAAACAGCACGGGCTGACGACGGATGACGTGGAACTAAAAGACAGCGCACTGCTTGTGATAATAGGCAGTTATGTCAGGGAAGCCGGCGTCAGGAATTTGGAGCGTGAGTTCAAGGCAGTGTGCAGGAAAGTCGCCAGGGAAAAGGTGACGGACGAGAAAAAGTTCAAAAAGATAACGATCACCCCGGATAACCTGACAAAATATCTGGGCGTGCCGAAATTCGCGGACGTCCCGACAAAGGACTTGAACGGCGTCGGCACATCCACGGGAATGGCGTGGACGGAGGTCGGCGGAGACGTGCTGGTCATTGAGGTGTCCACGGCAAAAGGCAAGGGCACGCTCATGCTCACCGGCAAACTCGGAGACGTAATGAAAGAGTCGGCCCAGGCCGCGCTTACATTCATACGTTCCAGAGCGAAAAAACTCGGGATAAAGGACGAGATATTCGGTAAAACGGACATCCACATACACGTGCCCGAGGGTGCAATACCAAAGGACGGGCCGTCGGCGGGCATAACCATCGCCACGGCGATAGCCTCGGCTTTGACAGGCAGGCCGGTAAAAAAGGGCATAGCCATGACGGGCGAGATAACGCTGCGCGGCAGGGTTTTGCCAATCGGCGGGCTCAAGGAAAAGGTGCTCGCGGCGCACAGCAACGGCATCACAGAGGTGATAATACCTTTCTATAACAAAAAAGACTACAGCGAACTGCCGGAGTACATAAAGGACAAACTGAAGTTCCATTTTGTGAAGAATATGGACGAGGTCATAAAATTGGCCCTCGATGCCAGGCCACAGAAAAAGGGCAAAGAATAACCTTATCCGGCAGTAAAAGGATTACATGCGAAAATATGTTTTTAAAAAAAGATGGAAAAGGGCGGTAATGACGGCGCTTGATGCGGTCGGGTCCGCCCTGTTTTTTTTCTACGGTATGTTCAGGAAAAAGGGCCGGCAGAAACGGGTGCTGGTACTGCGTCTCGACCAGATAGGCGACATGATACAGGCCATGCCGTTTTTCGGCAGCTTAAGGAAAAAATACCCGGGCTATGAGGTGCATGTACTGTGTGTCAGGGACTGTTATTTTTTGCTCGACAATAACCCGGATATTGATGCGGTCCACGCGCTTTCTTCATCATGGTTTTACAAAGAACGGGCTTTTGACAGGAAAGAATTCGCGGGTAAAATAAGGCAGCTTAGAGCACTGGAATTTGAGGCGGCTTACGACCTGCGCGGCGATATCAGGAATATATGGACGCTGGTCAGGGCAGGAGCGGGGAAAATATACGGATACGGCTCCGGCGGCGGCTCGACGC
>JAJFUW010000157.1 GCA_021372235.1 Spirochaetia bacterium | reverse complement strand
ACGCACTGCTCATAGTGAAGGGCGATGTCGTAAAGACGGCTGCTTTCGAATCGGGCCTGGTATATGTGCAGGACCTGGCACCGCAGGCGGCCTCGATGCTGGTGGAGTCAGGCAGGGATGACGCAATTGTGGACATAGGTTCGGCGCCCGGCGGCAAGGCAGCCTCTTTTGCTATGGATATGAAGGACAAGGGGTCAATAGTCGCGATAGAACCCAACGAGGCCAGGCTAAAGGTGATGGAGCGCAATTTTGTTCGTTTGGGCATCACAAATACTCAGTTCATAAAACATGACGCGACCGTCGATATCGAGGCGTTCCACGGAAAAGCGGATAAGGTTATTGTTGACGCCCCGTGTTCGGCTTTGGGGGTAATACGCAGGCACCCGGAAAAAAAGTGGTGCCTGACAGAGGCGGAGTTAAAAGAGTTTCCGAAACTCCAGATGAAAATACTGGAAACGGTAAAGGAGTGGGTAAAAAAGGGCGGGGAGATATATTACATGACCTGTACGCTGAATCCTGACGAGAACGAAAAACTTATTGAGAAGTTCCTGGAAAAGAACGGCGAGTTTAAGGTGTCGGCAATACTACCGGATGATACAAAATGGAAAGAATTCCGCTACGGCAATTATCTCCGTATCCTGCCGGGAAACAAGATGAACTGTGACGGGTTTTTTACAGCAAGATTGAAAAGGAAAACACAGAACTAACGTTCGTATTCGCTTCAGGGAAAAACCCACGATATAGGTTTTAGGATACCCAATTTTTTTACGACAGTGTCAGTAAAGAGCACATAGGACTTGTGTACAACCCGGTCTCCTGATAAAATGATACTATAGGAGGCGACAAAATGGAAGAAAATGTTAAGAAGAATGGAAAGAAGAAGCTCAACACAGAGGAAAAGTGGCGTATTTATCAGGAAGCCTCGATGCCTGGGGCGCAGGTCGGAGAAATACTAAGGAAGAACGGCATGTACCCAGCCGAACTTGCTAAGATAAGGCAACTGGTGGAAAAAGCCGCTAAAGAAGAGTTGGGACGAAACAAATACCGAAAACGTCCACTCAAGGTTGACTACAATGAATATGAGAAGCTCAAGATTGAGCTTGTGGCAAACCAAAAAGCACTGGCGGAAATGAGCCAGGAGTACTTAATACTTAAAAAAAAAGTGAACTTGGAATAACCGGACCAATGAAAGGCAAAAAGATAGCCAAAGAGGCGCGGGAAGCTCTTATAAAAGCCATAGACGAATCAGGTGCAAGCAAAAAGACATGCTGTGAGATACTTTTGCTCAGTGACAGACGTTATTACCGCTGGAAAAAGTGGAGAGAACCGGAAAAACGAACAGCGTGGAACAAAACAAGGCCTGAAGAAATAATGGCAATACTCGAAGTGGCAAAGAGCGAAGGACAGGCGGATTTAAGGGCAGCCGGGCTAATGGTTTACGGACATGAAACCGGCAAGTACTATTGCAGTCCGTCAACAGTGCAAAAAGCACTTAAAAGCAATGAATTAGCGGCGCCTTATGAACCGCCAAGAAGAAAAAGAAACTGTAAAAAGCCGGAAGTCAGGGATTTGATCACTGCGCCAAACCAGATTTACTGTTACGACGGGAAGGATTTTTTTCTTACAAACGGTTTGAAGGTAACTGTTGTCCCGATCCTCGACATAGGATCAAGAAAGAACCTGAAAAACGGAGTATATGTAAAAAGCTTTGACGGTAAAGACTTGATTGAGTTATGGGATATAACGCTCTTTGAACAAGGCATTGACACAAGTAAACTGGCGATATTAAGCGACCGCGGCAGCCAGATGAAATGCGATTTGGTAAAGAATCATCTAACGGAAAAGTGGTCGGTTACATTGCTTTTTGCAAGGCCATATACGCCGGATGACAACCCGTGGATTGAGGCTTATAACAAGAGCCTGGAATACCATCCTGACAGGCCTGAACGTTTTGAAACGGTCCAGGATGTCATAGATTGGGCGGATTTACACGGCCGGTTGCATAACGACTACCCTCACTCGGCTTTGGGCTATGTCAGGCCGAACGATGAGCATGTCGGGCTTGGCAACGCCATCAGGCAACAGCGGAAAGAGAATTTAAAACTTGCAAGTTGCAAGAAAGGAGAGGTTGGCGTATTATTACGACTGTAAGGCAAAGGCAAAGGAGCAAGAATCAGGCAAACGGCTGGAAATTGTGCACAACTCCTTCGCAATTTGCTGACAAAATCGGAAAAAAATTCCGACTTCTGGCACTCCGAAGATTTCAAATATCCTTTCGAGCAGAAACATCACTTTTTGTGAGCCGATTGATCTGTCAACCTCAATCCAAAGCGATTTTTGGTTAAACAAATCCAGAATGCACAGAGATTTCAATCTGCCGCCATCTACGAGGGCATCGAAAACGAAATCCATGGCATATACCTGACCAATACGAACCGGGATTGGTGCCTTTACCTTACCGCGCTTCGCAGGATTCCTTATACGCCTTTTCTTGCGTATTTTAAGCATTTCCAGCCTGTATAAACGCTCTGTCCTTTTGTGGTTTATCTTAAAACCTGCGCGTCTTAACATTTTGTGTATTCTCGGACATCCATACCGTTTGTATTTCTCTGCAATCTCATGCATTTTGGTAGTTAACACCAGATCATCTCGGACCCTTGGTGTGTAAAAATAACTACTTTTCTGGAGTTCTGTCAAAGAACAAGCCTTTCTTAAACTAAGCCCGAATTCCAGCCGGATAAAATCTACAGCTCTACGCTTGCATTCGGGCGTCAAAAGTTTTTTTTAGTGATAGCCTTTAGGCATTTTATATCCAGCGCCTGTTCCGCGACAATTTCTTTTAATTTGCGGTTTTCCTCTTCGAGTTCCTTGAGCCGCTTCAACTCATTTAATGTCATTCCGCCATACTTTGCTTTCCAGTTGTAATACATCGCATCGCTGATGTTGTACTTTCTCCCTAAATCAGCCACGCTTGTACCGACCTCTGCCTCTTGTAAAATTGCAAAAATCTGTGTTTCGCTAAACCTGCTCTTCTTCATTGCCAAACCTCCCGATACTGGTAGTTTTAACACTTTAAAACTCCAGTTTCAAGTGGTCCATTTTTCGGGGGTAAGCTCAGGCCCAAATCCTGAAAACCGTGCACTCGAACTTTACCTACGATGGCAAAAACCTAACCCCCATATACAAAAAGCCCTTCGACGTGTTCGCCGAAGGGCTCGTTTGTAACGAATGGCGGGAGTGACGAGACTCGAACTCGCGACTTCCTGCGTGACAGGCAGGCGCTCTAACCAACTGAGCTACACCCCCACCGTTATGGTGGTGAGATAATCCACGATTGTCCGGAGCGCGTACCCCCGGGGCGTTTACTATCTCATATCTTTGGATCTATGAATTTCAAGAGCGTTTGAAAACCTAATAATATTACTATTTTTAGCCCCCAAATTCAAGGGTTAAGTTGCCGTTTTCGAGAATCGGCCGTCGGCGCCGTGCCTTAAAGGCCCGCTTTTGAGAATGGAGCTGGCTAGTGGACTCGAACCACCGACCATCTGATTACAAATCAGATGCTCTACCAACTGAGCTAAGCCAGCCCCTATGATGGTTTAAGAGCAGAAAATCGACAATCGATAATCGACCGTCGGCACTCGCCTTATTGCGTGGTGGTCTTTTCTTGTCTTATTTATCAATTATCGACTTCTCAATTATCGGCTCCAAATTTTGCTTTTGCAAAATTTGGAGCGGGAGACGGGGCTTGAACCCGCGACATCCAGCTTGGAAGGCTAGCGCTCTACCACTGAGCTACTCCCGCTCGTAAACGTCACCGTCGGGTGGGCACGTGCGCCCGCCCCTACAAGGGGACGTTATTGTTCGTTATATAAAGCAATTCAAGAACCGAAAATCGGAAATTGACCGTCGGCACTCACCTTATTGTGTGGTGGTCTTCGCCCTATTTATCGATTTTCGATTCTCGATTCTCGACCATTTTTTAACAAAGTTGAAAAAATGGTGGGGAGAGATGGATTTGAACCATCGAAGGCATAAGCCAACAGATTTACAGTCTGCCCCATTTGGCCACTCTGGAATCTCCCCACTATCTTGTCAACTCTGTTTGTATGCTGTTTAAGAACCGTCTTGCCGTTCGGGTCGGCCGGCGGCCGCCCCTACAAGGGCCGTGTTTTTCGAGAATCGAGAATCGAAAATCGACCGTCGGCACTCGCCTTCTTGCGCGGCAGTCAACTCTACGGTTTATTTCTCGACTTCTCTATTTTCAATTCTCGACCATTTTTTCCACCTTCAGGTGGAAAAAATGGTGGGCGCTGAGGGGCTCGAACCCCCGACCCTCTGCTTGTAAGGCAGATGCTCTAAACCAACTGAGCTAAGCGCCCATTTTCAATTGAAATCGGAAAATTTAAATCTGAAAGTTGAGCGCTTTGCCCCTCATTTTCAAATTTCAATTTTCAGCTTTCAGCTGCCTCTATTGACCATCGCCTGATAAAAAACTATCGCTGCCGCGTTTGATACGTTCAGCGAATCAAGCCTGCCCTGCTGCCTTATCTTTACGAGAAAATCACAGTTCTTTGATATCAGAGGCCGGAGGCCCTTGCCTTCGTTCCCTAATACTATCGCCGTTTTCTTATCAAATTTAACATCTTCCAGGTACTTATCCGCCGCCATGTCCAGTCCGTATACCCAGAAACCGCGTTTTTTCAGCTGCTCCATGGCCTGGTTTATGTTGACCACTTCCACTATGTCCACGTAATCAAGGGCGCCGCTGCTGGTCTTGTAAACCGTCTCATTGACCGGAGCGTTCCTCCTTGAGCCAACGATTATACCACAAACACCCAAAACTTCGCAACTCCTTATAATGGCCCCGAAGTTATGCGGGTCCTCTATCTCATCCAGGACCGCTATCGTCATCTTCTCTTCTTTGTGCCTGTCAAAAAAATCTTCCATGTCGAGGAGTTTTATATCCTCCACCACCGCTGCCACGCCCTGGTTTTTAGGGGTGCCGCAGTACTTGTCCAGATCCGGCCTTTCCTTGTAAAAAACCTCTATTTTATGTTCGGCCGCGTAGCTTATGACGTCGTTTACGTCCGTTATTCGCTTTACCAGGTGTATCTCTTTTATCCGCCTCACGCCGTTCTTTATGATCTCGCGGACCACGTTCCTGCCGAATACAAGCACCCTATTTCATCTCCTTGATAATAAAAGTGCCTGTTTTGGTAAACTCCAGCAGGTACCCGCTATTTGCTATTTGCGTTTTCAAGTCATCAGCAGATTTATAATCCTTTTTTAAACGAAAAGCATCCAACTGTTTTACCAAATCTATAATCTCTTTGTCAACAGGAATAATGACAGGAGCTATCTTTAACACTACACACATTTTTGTTAACAGGTATCTCCAAATCGCAAGATGCTCTTTGTATTTATCGGCAGGAATATTGTGGTTTTTTAAAGCTGCTTTTACTTGAGCTACTACTTTGTATATGGTAGCGATAGCTTCCGGTGTATTGAAATCATTATCAAGCGCTTCAGTAAACATATTCATAAATCCGGCATTCGCGGAGTTGATATTACTATTAATAATATTCTCATCAAAATTATACGCACCAATTGCTTGTTCCAAACGCTGAAAAGTATAATAAATTTCTCTATATCCATTTTTTACGGCGTTTAAGTTATCATATGAAAAGTCGAGAGGGCCTCTATAATGAGCTGACAGAATAAATAACCTGATCACTTCTGCTGAAAATTCTCTTACAATGTCGCGCACCATTATGAAGTTGCCCTTTGATTTTGACATCTTTTCGCCTTCGATGTTCATGAACCCCACGTGCATCCAGTAGTTCACGAACTTTTTGCCGCTGGCGCCTTCGGACTGGGCGAGTTCGTTTTCGTGGTGCGGGAATGTGAGGTCCGTGCCGCCGCCGTGTATGTCAAAAGTGTCGCCCAGGTATTTGGACGACATGGCCGAACACTCTATGTGCCATCCCGGCCTGCCCGCGCCCCAGGGCGATTCCCAGCTCGGCTCGCCCGGTTTTGCGAACTTCCACAGGGCAAAATCGAGCGGGCTCTTTTTTTCCTCGTCCACGGATACGCGCGCGCCCTCCCGCAGTTCATCTAAGTGCTTGCCGGAGAGTTTACCGTACCCGGGGAACCTGTCCACGGAAAAATATACGCCGTGTTTCGATATATATGCGACGCCATTTTCAATGAGTTTTTTTATGATGTCGAACATCTTTTCTATCTCTTCGGTCGCCTTGGGGTTTATATCGGCCCTGTCAATGTTAAGTTTGGCTATGTCTTCCAGATACGCCTCGGTGTACTTTTTGGCGATGACGTCCCATGTGCTGTTTTCCTGTGCGGCCTTGTTTATGATTTTGTCGTCTATGTCAATCACATTC
>JAJFUW010000112.1 GCA_021372235.1 Spirochaetia bacterium | reverse complement strand
ATGAGCCTGACACGAAAATAAAGGCGGATTTCAAGGCGTTCATACCCGAAACCTATATGTGGGACGCAGCGGAAAAACTGCGGGTTTACCGCAGGCTTTTCATGGCCAGAGAACTTGTCGAGGTAAAGGAAACGGCGGATTACCTGAAGGATGCGTGGGGGCCGCTGCCTGAAGAGGTAAAAAACATTCTTTTTGTGGCGGACCTGCGCGTAATAGGCAGGAAAATGAAGCTGTACGAGGCCGCGGTCGAGGGAAGCAGGCTGAAACTGACATGGGACGCCGCGGCTCCGGCCGATATGGTAAAAAAAATAGCGGCAAAATTTAAAAAGATAGTGAAGCCTATGCCCAACAGGGTGGAGGTGGAGTTTGCATCAAGAAAGGAAATATTAGAACTTATATAGGAAACAAGCCGAAAGCCGGGAGTAAATGAAGCCGTTTAAGTGTAAGTTTAAGCCACAAGTTAAGCATAAGGCGAGGGTAAATATTGAAGTGCAAAAATAAAAATTTGCGGTTTCTAACGCGGATCAAAAAACAAAAAGCCGATCTTTCGACTGGTTTTGTTTTTTTACTCCCGGCTCATCTACGCTCTTATGGCAGTGATATGAACCGCAGTTTGTTATCAGCAACTTTATACGAACAGAGCCTGGCTTTTTTTATCTCCATTTTTTTGCAGATCCTGTTTGCCTCTGCGCGCAACGGATCCGGCACCATCAGGAAATATGTGCTCAGCGTATCCTCATATTGTTTCCATGCCAGGGCTGAGCCCTCGTTTACCGTTGATTCCGTCTCCACCTTGAAAATGTAGGTGATTGGGTTTTTTACAACCAGGTCGACAGAGATGCCTTTTACCACGGCATCCATCTTGTCCAGGTTGGTGGCGACCGATACGGCACCTTTCTGTTTGTAGATGCCCTCCAGCGACCGTATAATCGTTTCGTGCAATTTCATTTCCTGCGGAGTCCTCATTCCCATTGCAACACCCCCTCAATGGATAAACTCGTAAGTCGGATCAATATGGTCCAAGTTCAAGGGTCCATGGTGCAAACATCTGCAAACGGGCCCTTTGGACCCTGGACCTGTTTTTTATGTTATTCCGCCCACTTGATATAACCCGGCAGGAATTTTACGTTCATGTCAGGATGGCAGGGCATTATCCTGATCGTATAATTGACGGTACCCGAAGATGACGGGGAAACGTTGGCCTCGTATACCGTGTTCTTGTCCCTGCTGTCTTTTGCTTCCATGCGGACGGTGGTTATGCCGGTCAACTGCTGATCGCCGCGCTGGAACCCGTAATACACTTCCGCCAGCAGGTCGTCCGGGGTAAGACCGTTGATTTCGATGAGCGCCGTGATTTTTGTGGCTTCGCCCATCTTTACATCCTCAACCGGGGAGGCAAAAACGTCATTTATCCTGACGTTGTTCCATTTTTTTACAACGTTTTCTTTCCATCTGGATATGTTCTTTGATTTTTCGAAATTATTCGCGGAGAGTTTGTAGAACTGTCTGCCTCCGGGTATGTAGAACTTCTCTGTGTACTCCATGACCATCCTGTTGGTGTTAAAGACAGGGCACAGGGTCTGCATGGAGGTCTTCATCTTTTTGATCCAGTCATGCGGGAGGTCGTCCTTGCCGCGCTTATAATAGAGCGGTACCATGTCGTTCTCGAGGATATCGTAGAGCATGTTGGCTTCGACCCTGTCGCGGTACGCACCGTCTTCGTAGACCTCACCGCGGCCTATGCACCAGCCGTTGTCGTCGTCGGATTTTTCCGCCCACCAGCCGTCGATTATGGAGCAGTTGAGGCCGCCGTTAAAATTGACCTTCATACCCGATGTTCCCGAGGCTTCGAGCGGCCTGATAGGGTTGTTGAGCCATACGTCGACACCCTGCACCAGGTAGTGCGCGGTGTTCAGGTCGTAGTCCTCGACAAAAACTATGTTGTTACGGAGGTCCTCGCGCTGGGCTATCTGGAAGACCTGTTTGATGAATTCCTTACCCGCGTCGTCTTTTGGGTGCGCTTTGCCTGCAAATATTATCTGTACGGGCATATTTTTGTTGGTCAGTATCTTGCTGAGTCTCTCGAGTTCCTTAAATATGAGCGTGCCGCGTTTGTAAGTCGCAAACCTGCGGGCAAAACCGATGGTTAGAATCTCCGGGGAGAGGACCTCGTTGGCACTGTCCAGTTCGGCTCTTGAAGCGCCGCGGTCCTTGAGCGATTTTTTGAGTTTCCTGCGGACAAAATCAACCAGACGTTCTTTCCTGCGCTGGTGCGTCATCCACAGTTCCGTATCGGGTATCTCGCTTATGCGTTCCCATATGGTGTTGTCGTCCGGGCTGTCGGCCCAGCGTGCGCCGAGGTAACGGCTGAAAAGGTCCGCAATCTCTTTGGATATCCATGAGTTCGCGTGTACGCCGTTGGTTATAGACGTGATCGGAACTTCATCAAGCGGTACGCCTTTCCATATGTCTTTCCACATGTCACGCGACACATGGCCGTGCAGTTTTGAGACACCGTTGTTGAAATCAGAGAATCTCAGCGCCAGCACGGTCATGCAGAAAGGTTCTTTTTCGTCATCCGGGTTGACCCTGCCAAACTTGAAAAAGTCGTGGAAGTTAATCTTTAGGTTCTGTTCCACGAACTGCCTGCAGTAGCGTTCTATCATTTCAAAAGTAAAGCGGTCATTGCCGGCAGGGACAGGGGTATGCGTCGTGAATATGTTGGAACCCGCAGCAGCTTCACGAGCCTCGGCAAATGTCATATTGTTTTTCTGCATGAACATGCGCACGCGCTCCAAGGAAAGGAATGCGGCGTGGCCCTCGTTCATGTGGGTGACCGTGGGGTTTATCCCGAGCGCGGTCAGGGCGTTCATGCCGCCGATGCCGAGCAGATACTCCTGTTTTATCCTGATTTCATGGTCGCCGCCGTAGAGCTGCGCCGTTATCTCGCGATCAGCGGGACTGTTCTCCGGGATGTTCGTATCCATGAGGTAAAGGGTTATGCGGCCAACCTGTACCGACCACATCTGGTATTTTACCTCGGCATGGGGCATTTTGATTGAGAGTACCAGCGGCTTGCCGTCCTTTTTTATCAGGGTTATCGGCGCTATGTGGTAATCGTGGTTGACGTAGCGTTCCTGCTGCCACCCGTCGTTGTTTAAGTACTGGTGGAAATATCCCCTGCCGTAGAGAAGGCCCATGGCCACAAAAGGCAGGCCGAGGTCTGACGCTGATTTCAGATGGTCGCCGGAGAGTACGCCCAGGCCTCCCGAATATATGGGCAGGCACTCTGCCAGACCGTACTCGGCGGAGAAATAGGCGATGGAGAAGTCTTTTGGCATGTCCTTTTTTATCCTGTCAAACCATGAGGGCCTGGTCATATACTGTTCGCATTTTTTGAGGACAGATTCAACGCGGAACAGGAACCCATCGTCAGAGGCGAGCGAATTCAGCTCTTCCTGGGGAACATTATATAGAAGTTTGACCGGGTTATGGCCCGACTCAGACCACAGGTCGGGGTCTATGTCCCTGAAAAGTCCGAAAGCCTCGGAATCCCACGCCCACCATATGTTGTAGGCGAGGTTTAAAAGAGGCTTCAGTTTTTCCGGCAGATTGGGTACGACGTTAAATTCTCTGAATTTCATTAAAATCCTCCTGTTTATTGTAACTCATAAGGTTAAAATACCTGCAATATCTTAACACAAACAAAAGCGAGGTTAAAGCACTATTTACCGTCGTGTCAATGCAAAGGCGAAACGACGTGAAAAACGGATATACATGGTTGTTTGCCAACAAGGACGTAAGCATTTATCGATTTAGCGGCAGCCGTGCAGCGGCTGTGCCAAAAGAGATATTTGGAGATGACAACCTTCCCGGAGTGCCTGTAGTGGATCGGTATAATGGCTATAACAAAATGCCATGTGAAATACAGTATTGTTATGCGCATCTATTGAGGGAGATACAGGATTTGGAGAAAGAACTGCCGGACAATCCGGAGGTAAAGGCGTTTGTGAACTGTATGGC
>JAJFUW010000108.1 GCA_021372235.1 Spirochaetia bacterium | reverse complement strand
GTTTATATCTCAATCTCTAATTGTTTTTATTATCCCTTTTTCCGTGACAATGTAATCCACCCCGACATCGTGGATTTGGGAGGGGATGGCTTTTACCATCTGCGCGCTGAATGCCAGCGCAACTTTCACCGTTGTTTTCGGGACCTTTGCCATGAATTTGTCAAAATAGCCCTTGCCGAAACCTATCCTGTTGCCATTGCGGTCAAAGGCGATACCCGGCACAATGATCAAGTCCAGACGGGAGCATTTTCTGAGAAAACGCTTTTTTTTTGGTTCCATTATCCTGAAAGCGCCCGGGGACATCTCGGCGCCTTTTACAAGTTTTGAGGCCTTCATGGTACCGCAATCAAGGCAGGGGACATAAATTGAGATATTTTTGGCCATGAGTGAATTTATGATACGCGAAGTCCTGACCTCGCTCCGGGTTGATATGTAAGCCATCGCGCATTTAACCGTACCCAAAGATGGTAAAAGTTCCCTGTTGAACAGCCCGGCAATTTTTGCGCTGTAACGCAGCCGTAGTTCGGCCGGCATCCTGTCCCTTTTTATGCTTATCATCTTACGTATGCTGTTTTTATCCATGGGAAATATGATAAAACAAATAAAGTTAAAAGTCAAAAGTCAAAATTAAGTCAAAATCATGAGAACTGTTTCAGGATATATTTGTATTTTATCCTTATGCCGGTAAAAGTTTATGCGCGGATTGTGGTATTTTATGTTGACTGCCGAACCCTCTTTCCAGTATAATCATGCCGTACTAAAAACCTATAGAGGGGTTGAACATGAAAAACATTTCCATTTTTTGCCTGCTGTCATTCCTGCTTTTGTCCGTTTTTGTTTCGCCTGCTTTATGCCGCGAAATACGCGTGACCGAAGGCACATCAAGGGTTCTCCGCGTTGAAAACGTTAAATCCATCGAAGTCCTGAAAAAGGAGACCGCTTTCGCAACAATTATTTCCGACGATGAGGTGCTGGTCGACGCGAAAAAACAGGGCACAGCCGTCATAAATATAACCACGGAAAAAGGGGTTGAGTCCGTCATTGTAACCGTTAAAAAAAAGAACAGCGGCGCGGCAATGATAGAGTTGAACGTGCAGATACTGGAGGTCTGCCGCTCGGATACGGGTGATATGGGGATAGACTGGCCGGTCCTGCTCGGCGGCCCGCTTCCCGACGGGGGGCTTCCGTTATCGCCGCTGAACCTGATAGAAGATACGCCTCTGCCGCTTAAAGCACTCGGCGCCACGTTTAACCGCGGCAGGATAAACCTGCTGGTGGATTTCCTGGTCAAGAAAAACTATGCAAAATTGCTTGCCAAACCGAAATTGCTGGCGGCTGACGGCGAGAGCGCCAGGTTTCAGTCGGGCGGGGAAGTGCCACTGGTGACGGTAAATGCCCAGGGCCAGGCATCCGTGGACTGGAAAAAATACGGGGTAATGCTTGAGATAAAACCCAGGATGGAAAAGGACGGCATGATACGGGCTGAAATAAAGGCCGAGGTTAGCAACCTGGATTATGTGAACGCTGTGAATTTCGGGACCAGTATTATGCCGGCCGTAAAAACCAGGTGGGCCGAGACAAAAATAGTAGTGGAGCCTGACTCTACCATGGTCATAGCGGGCCTGATAGAGAATGAGGAGATAAAAGTGACGGACGGTGTCCCGGTATTGTCGGGAATACCTCTTTTAGGCGAACTGTTCAAGTCCACTCACACAGAGACAAAAAAGACCGAACTTGTCATCTTTGTGACACCCGGTGTGGCAGGTTTGGACGGTGAATTATGAAAAGGGTCATATCGTTCATAAATCCCAGGCAGGGGCAGGGAAAAACAACACTGGCACTTTACCTGGCCGCAGCGCTGCGCTCGGATACCGGGCTAAAACCCGCGGTTTTGGAACTCGACGCATTGTCTTACGATTCCGGCGCGGGAACCGGGGAAGACCATCTGGTGGACGGAAAACGCACTGATTTTTTCTCGCCCGGGTTCGGTTTTGATATCCTGTGGTCGGATGATTACGCGGCTGCCGCGGGCTGCGGACTGAAATTGTCTGATATATTGCTGATTGACGCGGGCAGCATGCTGGAAAAAGGGCTGGTGGAACTTTCCGACCACGTCATCATACCAACCACCATGGAACGCGCGGATATAGAGAGGGCAAAAAATACCGCGGCCTATTTTCTGAAAAGGAAATATCCGGCAGGTTTGTTTTCTGTTGTTATCAG
>JAJFUW010000122.1 GCA_021372235.1 Spirochaetia bacterium | reverse complement strand
CCATCAGGAATACGGCCTCTATTTTAATAAGTTCTTCGGGGAGGAATTCCTTCAGGAGTTCGGTCAAACGGACGGGGTCCTCCATGATGAGCAGGGATGAATCCGAGTGAATGAAAATTGAATGCTGTTCTTTCGGGCTGGTATCCGAGCCGCGGGGGACGGAAACGGTCCCGCACGCCAGAAGCGCGTAATCCGTCAGGGCCCATTCATAGCGGTTATCCGCGAAAAAAGCCGCGTGGACACAGCGCCCGGCGCCGTGGCCGCGCAGGCCGGCGGAGAGAAGGTTGATATCATTATAAAAATCCAGCCATGTTTTTTCCATATAGCCGGTTTTTGTCCTGAATTTATGGGACCTGCGCGAAGGAACCTCTGCGGCGCAGCGCTTTGGTATCTCACAAAGTGTTGTGAAGATAAACCTGTTTTCCATTTTGCCTCGCTTTTTGTAGTATGCTATTTTAGTCGGCCATGAAAGCTTGGTCAACTAAATATATCAGAATAGATAACGAATGTAAATCTATTTCAATA
Organism: Spirochaetia bacterium; assembly: GCA_021372235.1. GTDB lineage: Bacteria > Oederibacteriota > PGYV01 > PGYV01 > Palsa-1178 > JAJFUW01. The sequence goes on along the minus strand of JAJFUW010000122.1, from coordinate 5,045 downwards.
TTTGACATAAAATAGCACATATAGCATATTTGAGAAAACGTTTTCGGAGGCGTGATGAAGAAGTTTCTTATTTTATTGCTGCTTATTCCGGCTTTTGCCGGCCGTTTGGATGTCATGACGGGTGTAAACGCTGTCACAAAGAACAGCGACCCTGTGGGGCAGTATGAGAAGTTTGAACTGACCGTTAACCTGACGGCTTCCTATACAAATCCGTTCGACCTGACGTTTCAAACAACTGGCTTGACCTCCGGGCTGTATTTACCCCGCCGTCAGGTTCCCCGGTTTGTGTGAACGGTTTCTATATGAACACGGATAACAATGGAACCGCAGACTCGTGGAAAGTCCGTTTTTCCACGGGCATAACAGGTAACTGGAGTTATGTCCTGCACATCAAGGATATAACCGGCGAGTATACCGATACCGTGCGTAATTTTGCGGTCACGACCTCGTCCAGTAAGGGTTTCATCAGGAAGTCGGCCGTGAACAGCCATTATTTCTCCTATGAGAACTGCGGTGTTTTCTGGGGCATAGGTCACAATAACGGTTATTTGTACTCGGATTCCCTGCGCCCGCAATGTGTGGAAAACCCGACCATGAACAACATGAACCAAAACGGGGATAACGTCCTCCTGTTCTGGATAAACACGCCATGGAGAACCCCGTGGAATGAAGCGCAGAGGACGCCGATGGAAAACCAAAACGACGGGCTTTTGAACTATAACCAGCGTTCGGCGAAATTCATAGACGACAAGTTGATTCGGCCGAAAACTACGGCGTCAAACTGCTCCTCTTGGTATGGATACACGAAAACCTGCGCGCGTCTCCGTCTTCATGCACGGGCTGGGGGGGGCGGGCGACTGGACGAACCTCGCGTACTCAGGTATTTCGTCCGCGGCGGATTTCATATTAAATACAACCTCTGTTTTGTACCGGCAGAAATATTACAGGTATATTAACGCGAGGTGGGGATACTCGCGGGCGCTGTTCGTGTGGGACCTGGTATGCGAGGCAAACGGCACCGAGGCCTGGTGCGACGGCGATACCGCATACAACACCCGGCTGCAGTCGGTAAAGAACAGTTTTGATTCATACGACCCGTTCGCGCACTTAACGACCGCGTCGCAGGGCGGCGGGTGGAACGCGTGGGATTCGGACCCCAAATGGCCCAACGGTTACGCCATAACGGGCGTATCACAGATGCACAGCTATGAATACAAGGATAACATGGACATGAAAATTACACTTGAAATCATGAAACTTTTGTTTTATATTTAGAAACAGCAAGAAGGCGGGCTCAGATTAAAAATATAGAGGGCGCATCGAAAATCCCACCTTAAAACAAATGAAAAAAACCGACCGCAGGTTCTGTATTTGCGTCTGTTTTGATAATTTGTATCAACTGAAACGGGAGGGATGATGAAATCCGAAGAAAAAAGAACAAACCTGCAAACCAAAGTTGAGTCATTTGTCTTTAAATTCAGACAGATACTCAAATCCATTGCAAACCCCGAAATCGAAAAAACCGGGGATGAAATAAAAAAATTCATGTCAATACTTGTCACACAGATAGGCAGGGGGATTTCTTCGCAGGAACAGAACTCAACACGGCGCCATTTTACAGCGGCAAAAGGAACGGCAGAGTCTATCGCTTTCCTTTTGGAATTGCTGACGGATAACGAGTATATAAACATCGGTGATAACGCGGAACTTAACGAACTTTTAGTGGAGATAAATTCCGGAATAACGGAGATGTTAAATACCGGGTCAGGGCAGAGGCAAAGCGGCATGACGGATGAATGAAAACCCGGATATGTAATTGTGAAAAAGTCAGGACAGGGGCCTGGAAATCGTGGACAAAACAAGTCGGAGTCATTCACCGGCCATAAGTGCGAGGAAATGAGGCGCTCCGCGGTAACCATTGAAACAAGGGGCAGGCTCGGGTTCGGGATGAGAAAGTATGATGATAAGCTGCAGCAATTCTCGATTGCCAGCGGAAAGGCCGCGAGGTTGTATACCATGCTCCACGTTTCATCGGACCGCGGTTATGCGGGGAACCGTGGATTTTGCGGAGACAGGCGCCATGCTCGACGAGATAAGCGGGGATTTGACCGGACTCATGAAGCTGAAAAACCTGATGCGGACTGGTGTAAAAAGGAAAGGTCCTGTAAAGATGATGAACGAGAACAATCGTCCGGTAATTCCTATTGACGTCTGTTTAAAAAGGTTTATGATAATTGCGATAAAAAAATAGGAGGAGTCACATGGCTGAAGAATTAAAGTATGAAATAGTGAAAAATATAGGGACATTTGGAGAGGCCTCCGGCGGCTGGAAAAAAGAGGTGAACGTGATATCCTGGAACGACAGGAAAGCAAAACTGGACATAAGGCCGTGGGATGGCACGCACAAAAAAATGGGTAAGGGCATAACCCTGTCAAAAACGGAACTAAAGGCCCTGTTGCAAGTTTTGAACGCGGTTGACGCCGAAACACTGGGAATAGAGTAACTGTATGAAACTGAAAACCGTTGTTATACCGGCGCTCGCGGCCCTGCTCTGCGGGTGCGGCGGCAGGAACGCGCTTGAAAAATACAGGCCGGACAGCGGTGAGGACTGCGCGCGAAAGGTCTGGGAGTTCTCTGACAGGGCATACAAGACATATATCGGCTCCGTTGATACCGAAAAATACACCGGCTATTATGACAAAAATAAAAAGGACTGGATATACTACAGACACCTGGATGTCGTGAAAAGCAGCGTTTCAAAGATAACGCTCGACGGCGTCGAAGCATATATTGTTCCGATAAACTGTGAGGTCAAAGGAGATGAGTATTCCCGGTATATAGCGGAATACTATTTTATGTGCTCGGGCCCTGACGTCCTGACTTTTAAACGCATCTACAAAATCAGATAACGCAGTTTGTACTGTTAAATCCCCGCCGGTTTTGTTAAAATATAATTGAAATAAAAAACGGCAGGGGGAGTCATGAAAAAAGAGATACATACGGCTTATGAGGGCTTAAAGATTATAACGGAAGTTGTTGAAAAACTGAAAAAATCAAAACCCGAGCTGTTCACAAAGTCCGGCATCAGGGAACTGCCCGGTTTTCTCTATGAATACATCAAAAAATCAAAACCTAAAATGACGAACGAAATGCGTTCGTTCATCCATTATTTTACCGGGAATATGAACGATTATGTATCGGGTGATTATTCCGGGGCGGATGATGACAAAGAGAAAAAGAAGGCGGCAGACGCGGCATATGAAGGGTTGAAAACTTTTGAAACAGCTGCGGCGGGCCTGTTCGTAAAAAATCCTGAGGCATTCAGCGAGGATGTAGCCAATAACCTGCCGGACAAGATAGGTGAGTACATGAAACTCACGGGGATAAAACCGGACAAATACGGGCAGGTTTTCTTGGAACAGTTCATTGGATTTGTAGGATTCTGCCTCAAAAAAGGTTTCAAGGAATACGACCCAAAGGATGAGGGCAAGCCAAAACAGATGTCATTGTTCTAAATTAAGAGTTGATTTTATTTGTGATTCGGGATTTGCGATTGTATTTCCGGGGACATGATGCTTTTTTCGATAAAAAAAGCCGTTTTATGTTCCCAACGTGACGGGACAGCGATGGCCTATGTTTACTCCGGCCTTGCAAATATCCAAAAATGGGAGAATGCAGTTATACTCCGCGGGATAGCCGCTGAGGAGTTCAGGCACTGCTCCATATTCAAAAAAAATCATATATGCAGGAACAGCAAACCCCGGCAATATTAAGGTGTTGTTCTTTGTGCTGATGACCGGTTTTTTTCAGAATGGCGTTTGCGGTCAAGTTCATGGAGTCAATGGAGTATATGTCACAGGATGCCGGTTTGGCGGATAACCCGCTCAAAGCGGCGCTATATACAGGAACTGCTTATATGATGGCGGTCACATCAATCATACTTCATTTTTTCTTTGTAAAATTCACCTTACGGCTTTCTGGCACATGCTTGCTGTTGTAATACTTGTAATCGCGGCATTTGCGTTTTTTGTATCAGCGGTGACGGAGAAAAATGCCGCCGCGTATTTTTAAAATGACGGACATATATGCCGGCGTTGTTTTTATATACTTCCTGATAGGCGCGGCAGCCAATAACTGCCCGGCATCAACATAGTTTAGGAAATAAAAGGAACATATCCGCCAAAACAGGGATATTATAGCTCAAATTTAAAATAATAACTTGACAAAAAAGTCGACATAAAAAACATTCAGGAATATTATCTTAATATATGATGAGATTCTGGCCGGAGGTTTAGGATGGAACAAATTAAATTCCAAATCAACAGTGTCCGGGATATATCTATTGTAAACGTGGAGGGAAGGCTCGATTTTGATACATGCGAAACACTTATGGACGCCATTGTGAACCTGGTGAAATCAGGCAAAGTAAAAATAGTGGTGGAAATGAGCAAAAGTGATTATATAAGCAGTGCCGGATGGTCCATTTTCATCGCAAACCTCAGGGAAACACACCGCCGTAAAGGGGATATTTTCCTGTGCGGCATGAACTCGCACGTTAAAGACGTTTACGATTTGCTTGAACTGCACGAGATATTAAAATCGTTTGAAAATGTTCAGGATGCGTTAAGCGTATTTGAATTGCAACTCTCCAAATAAACCGCTTTTTCCTGAAATTCTTTCCCGTTTAAAATGTCATATTTACACGCGGTTCTTACGGCCGTTTTTACTATTGTTATCATTCCCGATAGGGGCGATATACAGGGCACCAAAGCGAGCACATACTGTATTGACAAAAAGCCGTTATTTCGTTATAATTTTTTTCATATTTCTATGCAGTAAACGGGAAAAAACATTTAAAACATGAGATAAAACAGCGGAGGTGGTCAGTGGGCGCATATTTGGGCCATTTGATGTTATGGTGGGTGATTTCTGTTATTATAGGCTTACTGGCTTTTCCGGTCAGTTTTTATATATTCAGAAAATCACACGACAGGGGCTACATATTTTCAAAAATAGTCGGGCTTTTCATTGTCGGTTACTTTTC
>JAJFUW010000119.1 GCA_021372235.1 Spirochaetia bacterium | reverse complement strand
CCAGGGTAAACACGTCCTGTGCGTTTACGACGACCTGTCCAAACACACAGTCGCGTACAGACAGATGTCGCTGTTGTTGCGCAGGCCGCCGGGCCGCGAGGCTTACCCGGGAGACGTGTTCTATCTGCACTCCAGACTGCTCGAGAGGGCGTCAAAACTAAACGAGAAAAACGGTTCGGGCTCGCTGACGGCGCTCCCCATCATCGAAACGCAGGCCGGAGACATCTCGGCTTACATACCCACAAACGTCATATCCATCACCGACGGGCAGATATTCCTCGAGTCCAACCTATTTTTCGCGGGCATACGTCCGGCCATCAACGTGGGGCTTTCGGTATCGCGCGTCGGCGGCAACGCCCAGACCAAGGCCATGAAGCAGGTTGCGGGCAAGATGAAAATGGACCTCGCACAGTACAGGGAACTCGCGGCATTCGCACAGTTCGGAACCGAGCTCGATAAATCATCGCAGGACCAGTTGAACCTCGGCCGCAGGATGGAAGAGATACTGAAGCAGGGCCAGTATACGCCTTTTGACGTGGCGGACCAGATACTCATGATATACGCCGTATCCAACAGGTTCATCGACGACATCGAACCGGCCGATATTGCCAGGTTCGAGGCGGGGCTCATAAAGTACGCCGACGCAACCTACAGGGACATTAAGACCGAGATAAAGGAAAAACAAGTACTGAACGATGAACTGAAAAAAAAGATGGACAAGTGCATAACAGAGTTCAAGCAGACCTTCAGTAAGTAACACCCATTATTAATTAATAATTATTAATTAATAATTAATAATAATTGAGCAGGTGGATTATGGCGACACTGAGAACCGTAAGGAAACGCATAAAAAGTGCCAGAAACATACAGCAGATTACCAAGGCCATGAAGATGGTTTCTGCGGCGAAACTGCGCAAGGCGCAGGAACGGATAATGAACGCCAGACCGTACGCAGAGAAGATTGAAGAAGTCATCGACGAACTTATCGACAGCGTAGGACCCGACAAACGCGCTTACCCGATGCTTCGGCAGAACGAAGGCGTCAAAAAAGAGGCGCTCGTGGTCATAGCGGGCGATAAAGGGTTATGCGGTTCCTACAACGTGAACATCATTGACAGGGCGATGAAGGAACTAAAAGAGAATCACGACAAGAACCTTTTTGTCATAGGCAAAAAAGGCCTCGAAGCCATGAAAAAAGTCGGTATAGAGATTGAGAAGTTCAAATATAACGACAAAAACATAGACTGGAACGACATAGATGAACTGGGTTCGGACATCATCAAAAAATACTCCGGGGGAAAATACTCAAAAGTTACCATGATATTCTCGGAATTCCAGTCCTCGCTCCAGCAGAAAGTCGTTACAAAACAGCTCCTGCCGGTAGTTTTTGAAAAAGACGAGGTAAAGAAGGTCAGGGATTTCATATACGAGCCTACAGAGACAGACGTGTTAAACGGGTTGTTGATACGTTATGCAAAGGTACAGCTCTTCCGCGCGGTGCTCGAGAGCCAGACCGCGGAGCAGGGCGTGCGTATGGTTTCCATGGAAATGGCGACCAACAACGCCAGTGACATGATAAGGAACCTGACACTTTTGGCGAACAAGACGCGACAGTCGCAGATCACGACGGAAATACTGGAAATAGTTTCCGGAGCGGAAGCGCTAAAATAGGTTCCAGGTTCCAAAGAAGTCAGGATGAATTAATATCCGGGAATTCCCGGATCAAACATCAGGAGGCATAGAATGAACGAAGGAAAAGTCGTACAGGTTATCGGGCCGATTATAGACATAGAGTTTCCTCAGGGAAAACTGCCGGCTATATACAATGCCATCAAGGTGGAGGGCGAGTATAGCGTGTCGGGTGAGAAGCACAAAATAGACCTCGTGACGGAGGTTGCCATGCATACCGGCGATAATACCGTGAGGACGGTTGCCATGTCCTCCACGGACGGTATTTCGAGGGGCATGAAGGCCATAGACACGGGGGACCCGATCAGGGTGCCCGTAGGTCCCGGAACCCTCGGGAGGGTCATGAACGTTTTGGGTCAGCCGGTTGATTACAAGGGGCCTATCGAAGCCAGCGAGACCAGCGTTATCAGGAAGAGCCCGCCGACATTTGACGAACAGTCAACAAAAACAGAGATGTTTGAGACAGGAATCAAGGTCATAGACCTGCTGTGTCCCTATCCGAGGGGCGGAAAAGTCGGCCTGTTCGGCGGCGCCGGAGTAGGCAAGACCGTTGTTATCATGGAACTCATATCGAACATAGCGCAGCAGCACGGCGGCCTCTCGGTATTCGCGGGAGTCGGAGAGAGGACCAGGGAAGGAACGGACCTCATGCTGGATATGCAGGAGTCGGGTGTCATAAAAAAGACGGCACTTGTATACGGGCAGATGAACGAGCCGCCCGGGGCCAGGCTGCGTATCGGACTGACCGCGCTAACGCAGGCGGAATATTTCAGGGACAAAGAGGGTAAGGACGTCCTGTTATTCGTCGACAACATATTCAGGTTCACGCAGGCGGGCTCCGAAGTTTCAGCGCTTTTGGGCAGGATGCCGTCAGCCGTGGGTTATCAGCCAAATCTCTCCACAGAGATGGCTGAACTGCAGGAGAGGATTACGTCCACAAAGAAAGGTTCCATCACATCGGTTCAGGCCATATACGTTCCCGCCGACGACCTGACAGACCCTGCGCCGGCGACCGCTTTTGCCCACCTCGACGCGACGACCGTTCTTTCGCGCGCCCTTACCGAACTTGCCATATACCCCGCGGTTGACCCGCTTGACTCGACATCGAGGCTGCTGGACCCGCAGGTAATCGGGCAGGAACACTACGATGTCGCACGCCGCGTGCAGAACGTGCTGCAACGCTACAAGGATTTGCAGGATATAATAGCCATCCTGGGTATCGACGAACTATCCGAGGAGGACAAACTCATAGTTGCCCGCGCGAGGAGAATCCAGAAATACCTCTCCCAGCCGTTCACTGTTGCGGCCCAGTTCACGGGCAGGGAAGGCAAGTACGTGACGGTAAAAGAAACCATCCGCGGGTTCAAGATGCTTGTTGACGGCGAACTGGACACACTGCCCGAGCAGGCGTTCTACATGGCCGGCGGCATAGACGAAGTTATCGAACGCGCCAGGACCATGGTATAAGGCGAAAAATAATCAGGACGGTATAAAATGGAAAAAACAATGAATCTGGACATAGTAACGCCGGAGAGCAAAGTATTTTCCGGCAGGATAAGGTCCCTGACGGCGCCGGGCATCAACGGCGAGTTCGGGATCCTGCCGGAACACGCGGCTTTTGCAACGGTGCTTGAGCCGGGAGTGGTAACACTCGTGGACGAAAAGGGCAAAGAAGACCTGCTGGCTGTATCCGGTGGCTATATAGAAGTTGACCGAGAAAAGGTTATCCTGCTCGTTGAGACGGCAGAACGCGAGGACGAAATAGATATCGACACGTTAAAACGCAGGAAAGACGAAAAAGAAAAGATATTAAAGTCAAAATCTGCGGCTGACGTGGATTATGACATGATAAAGGCAAACCTGATGAGGGAAATGTCGCACCTGCGTGCGGTCGAAATGCTGAAAAAACGTACTACAAAAAGATAACGTTCTATAAAACAAAAAACAAACGGGCACGCCGTTCAAGGCGCGCCCGTTTGTTTTTTATGAAGGTTGAATCGGCATCGCGGCTGTTGTATAATGGGTCAAAATCAAAACAGGAGCGGAGAAAATGAAAAAAACGGGCATTTTGATTGTGCTTGCAGTCTCTCTGGCCGCCGCGGCATATTCTATGGATGAGGAAAAAATTCGGGTACAGCCAAAAATAAAATTTTTGACGGATGTCAGGCAGGAAAACGCGTCATCATTCTTTATGGCGTCGCCGCTCGCGGATGAATGCAGGCTCATACGGTGGGAAGCCGGCAAGATGTTTTACAGCACCAGCACCTCTCTTAAAACATGGAAAAAATACCGTGATTTCATGCCTGAAGACCTTTTTATAAGGATGGTTGAGGATAAAGCCACCAGGCTCCTGAAACCGGGGAAACTGGACGGGTTCTATTTTGATAAAAAGAACAACATGGCGGTTTTTATAATGTACCTGGGGGATTCCATTAACGGCACGCTGGCTGTCGCCGATACAAAAAAAAACAGGGTTATATACACCATGCCGGTGAAAATACATCCCAATGTTCCGGGGCGCAGAATGGAGTTCATGGCGATCGAAAATCTGATATCAACTCCGTATCTTTCGGCTGACTGCTCATACGCGGTTTTCAACATGTACAACTACATGTATTTTTCAAAGGCAGGAGTGCTGGACCTAAAGACCAAAAAAATTACGGAAGTGGATAATGGTTCATCCCCGTACCCGATAGGGGACGAGGTGTTTTTCATCCATACCGACAGGAAAACAAATACCAAGAACTATGTCAGGGCGCCCCTCACCGACCCGGGTAAATTTACGGTTGTGGCGCCGTGCGATTTTACCGTGAACGCGTTGCTGCCGGACGGGGAAACAATCTATATGTTGTCGGGCAGCACGATAATGCGCATCAGGCCGGCCTCGGAAAATGTTTTCACTATTTTTGCGGATCTCGGGACATTTTTTAAAGGATATGACCGCAGCAGCATTGCCAGGTTATTTTTTGGCAAGTGCGGTGAATACGGGATGTTTGCACTTGTCGAACATGTGAAAGGGGACAAATATAGTTACAAACTGTACGGTATCGGTTTGGGGTCATGAAATTTGGGGTCATGAAAATGGCGCGTTCAATAAATACTCCCGTGGTGCAACTATTAACGCCGGCGAGCATTACTAATAAAACGCAGTTTTGAAACACCATTTTATACTTTATACGTTTAACGAAAAAATGCACCGGAACAGGCAAATAAAAGCCTTATAAATATGGGGGAAAACCCATTTTTTGTTACGAAACATTTGGCCGGACAGAGTGTCTAAAAGATATGTGAAAAACGCATTTTTTGCCGATAAATTAAGGAGAATTTATTCTTGACACTCAAAAATATAAGTGGTAATATTTTGAAATAAGAGAGGTGAAATAGTGAAAATAAGGTCACTCAAAATTATTATTCTCGCGGCTGTAATATTCTCTTCGTTTATAGTCGTGTCTTCTGCAGACCAGGGAACAACTTCTGCAGTATTTCTAAAACTCGAACAGGGCGTGCGTCCCATTGCCATGGGTGGAGCTTTCACGGGAGCCTCTGACGATGTTAACGCTGTCATGTGGAACCCGGCCGGTCTTTCGCAGCTTCCGGCCTTTCAGCTCACATTCTCACACAGTTTCTGGTTCGCTTCAATTTTTTATGATTATATAGCAGCGGCGTATCCGGCAGGCAATATAGGTACGTTCGGCCTTGGCATTGTATACCTGAACGCAGGCGACATACCGAGTTGGGATGAAGCGGGCAATCCGCAGGATTCGTTCTCGGCAAATGATATAGGCGTGAACATCGCTTACGGCACTACAATTAACAGCGAACTTTCGCTCGGCGTCACACTAAAATTATTTAACGAGGCTATCTCGGACGCGGGCGCTTTCGGATTTGCCGCGGATCTGGGATGCATATACAAGCTCCCGGTCAAGGACCTCCAGATAGGCGCTACCCTGCAGAACCTCGGACCCAAATTCGGTTTTGGCGAAGCATTCATGCTGCCGATACAGGTCAAGGTGGGATTGAGCTACAAAGGCGTCCCCAACCTCATGCTGAACCTGGATTATATCCAGCCCATCGAGACTAACGGCATACTGGCAATCGGTATGGAGTATTGGTACAGGAACCTCATGGTACTCAGGCT
>JAJFUW010000102.1 GCA_021372235.1 Spirochaetia bacterium | reverse complement strand
ATTATGGCAAGGTTTATGGAAATTCCTGTGAGCGTGTTCAGGATAATGTCAAAGGAGAGCATTAGAGCGCCTATCCAGCCGACGTGGGCCGGGACCTAATATACTGACATGAAGAGTCCGGTCCCTTTGTTGTTGTGTTTTTCAAAGTAATCGATGACGGTCTTGATGTTGAACTTATGGAAAAAGGCGCGAGGATAAAACCGCCTATTATGAGGCACAAACCGGATCCAAATGGGTCGGCGATGACTCCCAACAGCCCGTCTGTGCGCGCCGTATCAGCGGCACCCATGCATGTTTCGGCTCCAAACCATGTGGCAAAAATAGTGCCTATGGAAAGCTCCCGGTTGAGCTTGCGCCCGGCCACGATATAGCCGTCCGTTGTCTTGATTTTCCTGCCGGCCTACCATCCGATAAAAAGCATAACAGCCATGTAAAATCCCACTCCTGCAGTAATCCAGATCTGCGTGCTGCTCAATTGTACGAATTCTCCGGACGGTTTAACCGGGACGAGATACCGGGGAATTTAAAACGATATTGATACTGACAAAAACAGGGGGGGCATTTACAATATGGTGTAAAAAAAACAGGTAAACAGTCCCCAAAACAGGTAAAATTGAAATTGACAACCCCGCTTCAATATGGTAAAAATAACACTCACTGATGATATCATAAAATAGGTTCCCTGGTAGCTCAGTCGGTAGAGCATGTGACTGTTAATCACATTGTCGCAAGTTCGAGTCTTGCCCAGGGAGCCATAAACTATTCGCCGGCGCTCAAGTTTATGGCGCGCCAGTAAAATAAATGATGCAGATAGACAAATAAGGCAGCAAGATAAACAGTTTATGCCCTGTACCCGAACTGTTGCGAGTGGCGCGGGGTCTTTTCGTTTGGAGGGGACTTTACTTGCGGGCTGCAAAATACACTTAAAAAACACCGGTGATTAATATCTCTTTTTGGATCAAAATCAAGAGTCCGGGCACGCCCCCGTCCTCTATCCGGAGCCTTCCTATACTACACGGAACACCTGCAAACTACGACAAATGATAATGGACGGGTGGACAGTTTTTGCGACAACATATATTTATCCTTTACTTTGTGATACCGTCAGCGTATCATCTTTTTACGGAGCGCCTATTAAGTTTTGAGACAGTCTCATAAAGGCCGCACCTGCAAAAGCGGTTTTTTATGATTAAAAATATTCTTGTGAGGCCGAACCTATATAGTCAACCGGCGGGCGCGCGAGGTTCTGCTATCGAAACCTGTCATGCACCCTGCGGATATAAAGTAAAGTAAAAAAATGCACGGAGGGACAGAATGAAAAATGCAAAAATAACAGTTTGCAAGGACGGGCCCTACATTGTTTCCGGCGGGCTGCCGCTGGACAAGGTTATAGCGCAAACCGGCGATTCAGGCGAACCTGAAAAGTGGGTAAAGGGAGAAGAGTATGAAGTGAAAGACCGGTATTCCCTGTGCCGCTGCGGCAAGTCGAAAAACATGCCGTTCTGCGACGACTCTCATACACAAGCCGGATTTAAAGGCACCGAGACTGCCGGGTATATGCTGTTTGAGGATATGGCAGAAACATACGAAGGCCCGGGTGTCGATTTAAAGGACGCGGTCTCTTTATGCGCTTCGGCGCGTTTCTGCCACCCCAAAGGCGGGACATGGGACCTGGTGGAAAATTCCGATGACCCTGATTCAAAAAAGACCGCGATCGAGCAGGCGTGCAATTGCCCTCCCGGCAGATTGGTCGTCTATGACAAAGAAACAGGAAAACCAATTGAACCTGATTTTAAACCCTCCATCAGCCTGATAGAGGATCCGCAGGCAGGATGCAGCGGACCTATATGGGTAAAAGGCGGCGTGGAGATAGTTTCCGCCGAGGGCATAGCCTACGAAAAGAGGAACAGGGTAACCCTGTGCCGCTGCGGGAAATCAAAGAACAAGCCTTTTTGCGACAGCAGGCACATATCGGCAAGATTCAACGACGGCGACGGGTCAATCCACGGATAGGTTGGTCAAAGACTACCCCCCCCGCACTAAAAAAACACCCGTGTCACTTTACGGCAGGTAATAATTTTGTTATATTTATCCCCGTGAACAATTGTTGGCAGAGCAGTAAATAGACTTCGTTGAGTGAGGTGTTTTATGGCTGTTACATGGATTGAATATAACGGAAAGAAGATACTATACTCCAATTTTTCCGGGCAAAAATCAAACGACGTTCTTTTTCCAACGCTGGAAGAAGCTGCGAAACAATTCACCCTGGCAGAGGGAAAGGTAAGACATCTGATTAATTTCACCGGCGCTGTTTTAGACAGTGATTTCATGGCCAGGGCAAAAGAAACGGCAAAAACACTTCCGATAATCAAGACTCAAAAGGACGCGTATGTGGGCATAACAGGGGTAAAAAAAGTGCTCCTCCAGGGGTATTTGTGGGCAACAAAAGAACCCGCCAATGTTTTTGACACCGAGTCGGAAGCGCTGGAGTGGCTGAGCAAGTGATATCCGGCGGTGCAGGATATCACTTGATAATCGGGAAATGAGACGGATGAAATGACCTCTGAAACGCTGAAAACCCTGAACAAGAGCCGGGACATGGAGGTCATAGGAAAACGGCTCGATGATATCGGGAAAATCAGGAAAACATACGGAAAGTAATAAATAGGGGGTTATGGATAGCGGGATACCCATATTTTGTTTATGGGAATCTTTTTTAAGGATATATGTGAACTATTTTAACGGGCCGTGCGTCTAAAGTTTGTCAGTAAAAAATTTGAGGAGGATAATCGTGAAAAAGAGAGGATTGATTGCGGCAATAATCCTGATGTGTTCGGTTTTTGTCCCGGCGGTAATGGCGGTTAATGCCAGTGTGAACGTGAACTGGAACGTTTCGCTCGAAACAGAGGGGTATTATACGGCGGTCAGGGAGTATTGCAGGGTACAGGATAGTGATATAGCGGAAGTCAGGAGGTACACTATTCCTGACGAACAAATGCCCATTGTTTTCTTTATGGCATCCAAAGCAGGAGTTGAGCCTATCAGGGTTATCAAGATGAGGAACAGGGGGTTCTCGTGGCAGAAGATAGCAAAAAAACTCGGGTTGGGGCCGGATGTGTTCTATGTTGCGGTCCATGGCAGGGTAAATCACGAAATTTTCGGGCCGCTCTACCTCAAGTACGACAGGCCGAGGAATGACTGGCGGCATATTGTCCTGACAGACGACGACATATATAATTGGGTTAACCTGCGTTTTATCTGCGAGCATTACGGCTACACACCCGAGCGGGTGATAGGGATGAGGGGTCCCAAAATTGGTTATATACATATCAATGACAATATCCGCCATGAACACTGGAAAAAACAGTTCCCGGGCAGGGCATACTACGGCGGGTACATGGAGTACAGGGACGGTCAGTACCGCGGCGATGTGAGGGAAGTGGAGAAGAGGCATAAGGATGCGCCTCAAATGGATAAAAGATACGGCTATAACGGGAAAAATGGAAATGAAGGCTGGAACAGGGAAGGAAAGGAAAAGGGCGGGAACCCGGAAAATAACAAGCCGGACGACAAAGACAATAACGGAAACCATAACGGGTGGGAAAAAGGCAAAGGTAACCCGCACGGTAATTAAGGTAAAAAAATAAAAGCGCCCCGGGAAACCGGGGCGTTTTTATTTTGGTTGAGGGCAACAATAAAACTCCCGCGGAAGGGTGTGTTCTTGTTTTGAACGGCCGGTGCCGTTATTTTTCCCGGCATTTTGGTTTGGTGTGTTCGTGTTTAACCTTGCGCTTACATCCGGACGGTGTGCCGGCTTCGCGCAAACGGTTTTGAGAAACGGCATATGTGGCGGTTTGAGAGGATATACGTGAGGGCAGTATTTGGTATGCTCGTCCTACGCCGGGAAAAATAACGGCATCCGTCCGTTCTGTGGTTGTGTTGTGGTTTGCGGGCAATACAACGGAACGCAAAACAACATCCCCGTAAAGGCCGGCCATGTGCCGGCTCGACGCAGCTTGCGAAGGAGGGTCCCGGCCGCTTGCAGGGGCAGGATATAAATGGGTTGAACGGACGATTTTATTAATATCCCTGTACGGAACGCACATGTGCGTTCCGTACGGTTTACACGCAGCCTAAACCCGCCGGCACAAGGTTAAAACTGCACCGTCCTGTCTTTAAAAACCTTTTACTTGCCTTTAACCCCGCTCTGGGATAATATATTCCCGTCGGCAAGTTATTTAAAAGTAGAAGGGAGCCATAATTATGTCCAAAACCATCGGTTTTGACAACGAGAAATACCTCAACGAACAGACCTCATATATCCTCGAGCGCGTAAAAAAAAATAACAGGCTCTATCTCGAATTTGGCGGTAAACTTATGTTTGACTACCACGCGGCGAGGGTCCTGCCCGGTTACGACCCCAATGTAAAAATACGCCTCCTGCAGAAATTAAAGGACAAGGCGGGCATAGTCATTGCCATTTACGCGGGTGCCATCGAACGCAAAAAGATGCGCGCGGATTTCGGCATTACATATGATATGGATGTCCTGAAACTCATCGACGACCTGCGCGAACAGGGCCTGTACGTGATTGGCGTGGTTATCACCCGTTTCGAAGGCCAGCCCGCAGCCCAACAGTTCAAGAACAAACTCGAGCACATGGGTATGAAGGTCTATACACACAAATATACCAAAGGCTATCCGACGGATGTTGACCTCATAGTGAGCGAGGAAGGCTACGGCGCCAACGATTACATAGAGACTGACAGGCCGCTGGTTGTGGTGACAGGGCCCGGCCCGAACAGCGGAAAACTCGCGACATGCCTCTCACAGTTGTACCACGAACACAGGAGGGGAGTGAGCGCCGGCTACGCCAAATTCGAGACGTTCCCTATCTGGAATATACCGCTGAAACATCCCGTCAATGTCGCATACGAGGCCGCGACCGCCGATA
>JAJFUW010000081.1 GCA_021372235.1 Spirochaetia bacterium | reverse complement strand
GTTCCTGGAGCCCCGGTTGGTGAGTTATTAAGGAAATACGGGATGTACCCTGCCGAACTGGCAAAGATAAAGCAGAGTGTGGAAAAAAGGGGCAAAGGAAGAGCTCGGGCGGAACAAATACCGGAAGAAACCGCTTAAAGTCGACTACAGTGAGTATGAGAAGCTCAAGGCTGAGCTCGCGGCAAAGGAAAAGGCGCTGGCGGAGATGAACCAGGAGTAGCGTTTATCCCCTGTTGGTGTAGTTATTTCCTGTAATATTTCAAGTTCACTAATTTTAAATCCTCTTACAATTTTTTTTGTAATACCATCTTTAGGTTCGGGAGTTTTTGCAAAAATATCAACCATGCTTGCTTTGCACTTTTCTGTAATTTCAATTTCACTGATTTCAATCATGATGTTCATCTCCTGTTTAATATAATTTACGGAGAAAACTATACATCACTAAATACTGTGGCCCCTCCTGTTTCATAAAACACCTATAAAATTTAGCCGCTATACGTTAGCGTTTTTGGGGGCTCCTAAAGGTAGGCACACCCACGAATACGACTTTTATTTAAACTTCCCTTCCGCGCATTACGGAGTCTGAGTTTCATAGCCCCTCAAGCGACTATGAATATTTAGACATCAACTGAATGAAAAAGTTGCTCTACAATCGACCCAAAAACACAGGTCAGGAGGGTATATATAAGGCCTCGCAAGCCATCCAGGACCCATCCGTGGGTTACCGGGGACTCCTGGCATGTGGCAATATGAAAAAGAGGACATTTTTATTTTGCGTTGACACATTTCCAAATAGATGTTGAATTTCACTCCAAAATGCCGTATTATTATATGGCATCAGAGGCTGTTTCCCGTTATCCCCTAATGCTAATACTCAAAAACGAGGTAAAATTATGTCCGCAGACGTGATTTTGGGCGCCCAGTGGGGCGATGAAGGCAAAGGCAAGATAGTTGACCTGTTATCAGAGGGATACGATGTGATAGTCCGTTACCAGGGCGGGGCCAACGCCGGCCATACCGTCATAGTGGGCAATGAAAAATACGTCATGCACCTCCTGCCGTCCGGCGTACTGCGCAAGGGCGTCGTGAACATCATAGGCCACGGTGTTGTGCTTGATATGGGATCTCTCGTGGAAGAGATGGAAGGGCTTAAAAAACGCGGGATAAATATAACGCCTGCCTCGCTAAAAATAAGTGAGAACGCCGCCATTGTCCTTCCTTACCACAAGATAATGGACAAAGCCAAAGAGTCCAAAAAGGCAGGCAAAAAAATAGGCACCACGGGCCGCGGCATCGGTCCGTGCTATACGGACAAATATGTCCGCACGGGCGTCAGGCTCCGAGATATTTACAACGACGAAATATTAAAGGCAAAGGTGGCCGAGAACCTCGAAGAAAAGAATTTCCTACTGAAGAACCTCTACGGCGAGAAAGAGGTAAGCGCGGCTGCGGTCATTGCCGAGGCGAAAAAATACGGCAAAATACTGAAACCTTATGTCTGCGACACCATAAACGAGGTCAACGACCTCTTGAAGAAAGGCAAAAAAATACTGTTTGAGGGCGCCCAGGGCGCCTTGCTGGATATTGATTTCGGCACATATCCTTATGTGACGTCGTCAAACCCGACCATAGGCGGGGTCATGACAGGTTCGGGAGCTTCCCACAAATACAGCAAAAAGGTCCGGGGCATCACGAAGGCATACCAGACACGCGTCGGCAACGGTCCGTTTCCGACTGAAATGGACGAAGTCAACGGCGAAAGGACGAGGCAAAAAGGCGGTGAGTTCGGCGCCACCACAGGCAGGCCGCGCAGGTGCGGCTGGCTGGACCTCGTGGCGCTGAAATACGTATGCGACTTAAACGGACTGACGGACATCCTGCTCACAAAAATAGACGTCCTCTCCATATTTGACGAATTGAAGGTCTGCACGCACTACATGTACAAAGGAAAGAAATCGGACAGGTTCATACCCGATGGTGAAGAACTCTATAAAGTAAAACCGGTCTATAAAATTTTTAAAGGCTGGGGCACGGACCTGACTGCGGTGCGCAGCATGAAGCAGATGCCAAAAGAGGCCAAAACTTATATAAAGTTCATAGAAAAATATACGGGCGTAAAGGTTTCCATGGTATCGGTGGGGCCCGAGAGGGACCAGATACTCAAGAAGCCGCCGCGCAACACCGACGCGATGATCAGGCTCGCGGATTCGGTCATGTATGATGTCAAAAAATCAGGCAAGAACAGGATACAGTATATAGTAAGCATCGGCGATGAATAGGCCCGCCGCATGAACAGACGTGTAAATGGATAAATTTTTGGAACTTGAGGAGTTCCTGGGGGGTGACACAGACGGGATATTCCTGTACACAAATTCAGGACGCAAGCCTGTTTCATACCTCTTCACGCACCCCGTACGTAAAATATCAGGAAAACTGCGTACCATACTTCCGCTTGTCCAAAAGGGTTTGAACCGCGGTTTGTACGCGGCAGGTTATGCCTGTTACGGAGAGGGGGCTCGCGCCTGTTTTGGGATGTTTAAAAAACCTTTTGTATTTAACGCGTTAAAACTGCCGGCATCCGACGGCCCGGGATTTTTCACGGAAAATATCAGGCCGGGGATTTCGATAGGCCGGTACGCAAAAGGGTTTAACAGGATAAAACAGCTCATCCGCGACGGTGAGGTATACCAGGTAAACTATACTTTCCCGGTTAATTTCAAATTTAAAGGCAATCCCGCCTCATTTTTCAGTTTTCTTAATTCAAGGCAAAAGACATGCTACGCCGCCATGATAAACGACGGCAAAAAACGGATACTGTCTATATCTCCGGAATTGTTCTTTTCAATCAAGTCAGGCAGGATATGTATGAAACCGATGAAGGGGACGCTTTTAAAACCCGCAACACATAAGCAGGTTGGCGCTTTCAAAAAAGACGAAAAAACCATGGCGGAGAACGTCATGATAGTGGACCTGGCCAGGAACGATACGGGCAGGATATGCAGGACAGGTTCTGTAAAAACGGGGAAGATGTTCAGGGTAGAGGAGTATGACACGCTGTATCAGATGACCTCCGGTGTCACAGGGGTGTTGAAACCGGGTACGGAGGCGGGGGATGTTTTTTCCGCGCTCTACCCGTCAGGTTCGGTTACGGGCGCACCGAAAAAAGCGGCGATGCGCTACATAAAAGAGGTTGAAAAATGGGACAGGGGGTTGTATACGGGCGCAATAGGTTATATGGCGCCGCGTATGGAACGCGCTGTCTTTAATATTCCAATCAGGACGGTTGTGCTTGACGGGGAAAAAGGCATAATGGGAGTGGGAAGCGGAATTGTGAATGATTCGGTACTCAAAAAAGAGTATGATGAATGCATTGGCAAGGCCGGGTTCCTGGAACGGGAAATGAAATTGATCGAATCTGTACTTTGGATGGACGGGAAGTATCTCCTGTTAAAAGAGCACCTGGCAAGGCTGGATAAATCGGCAAAAGAACTGAAATACGGGGCCGGCGGCAAAAAAGCGGGAATAGCCCTAAAGCGTTACGCGCGGCGGCTGCCTGAAAAGGGTTCATTTAAAGTAAAGCTGGCGGTATCAAAGTCCGGGGATATCACGCTCGAACATGCAGTAATCAAACAGGCGGAAAAAGGACCGGTTAAACTGGCAGTGTCGTCCGTAAGGATGTGCCGGACAGACAGGTTGCTTTTGCACAAGACCACAAGGCGGGAAATTTACGACATGGAATATGCGCGCTATGTAAAAAAAGGTTTTGATGATGTGGTATTTTTGAATGACAGGGGAGAGGTTACGGAAGCGCACAGTTCGAACATATTCGTTTATAATAAAGGAAAGTATTATACGCCGCCAATCAAATGCGGCCTGCTGCCGGGTACGTTCCGCGCGCGGCTGCTGAAGAACAACCCGGAAGTTTTCAGGGAAAAAGTCCTGCATATCAATGACATCAGGTCTGCTGAGGCGATTTATTTATGTAATTCTGTCAGGGGTATGCGAATGGCGATTTTAGGGAAAACCCGGTAGTCGCAACCTTTTTAACCGCCGAAGCTTTAGCGAAGGAGGTTCAGGGTGCGTGAGGGAAGCCGTTGCTGATCAGTTGAACAGCAAAACCGCCGTTGCGCACTCTTTCAGGCCGCGACTACCAGGGTTAGATTAAAGTTTCGAACCAATAACAAAACCCGGTAGTCGCACCCTTTTAGGGTGCGCAGGGGAAACAGTTGCATAACAGCAAAACCGCCGCTACACGGCCTGAAAGGCCGCAACTTGAAATATTTGCAAACCGGGGCTTTCTCTGTTATATGTATATCTACGGGGGTGCCTCATGAAACTATACCTTATCCAGCACGGGTTGGCATTACAGGATGAAGACGATACCAAACGCGTATTGTCGCCGCAGGGGACCCATGAAACTCACAAGATATCCGTTATAATCTCCGAACGCGGAGAGGTTGCCCCGGTCTGGATATTCCACAGCCCAAAAACAAGGGCGAAACAGACTGCAATTATCTTTGCCGAGGCCCTCGGACTGGAAGAACGCCTGCGGGAGTCCGACGGGTTAAAACCAAACGACGACATAAATATATGGCTAAACCGCATCAAGGACACCAATGAAGACATCATGCTTGTGGGCCACCTGCCGCACCTGCAGAAGCTCTGCTCACAATTGCTGACCGGGAACCCGGACAATAACACGGTCATCTTCAGAAACAGCGGGGTTGTGTGCCTGGAACGCGGGGATGACTGCGCGTGGTCGGTTGTATTCGCGGTTATCCCTGAAATCATGTGATCACAAGATGGAACTGCCGTTATTTATGAATCATTTTAATATGCACGGTCCGGTTTGCTCTACAAACATAGGTAAACGTATATTTGTAGAGCAAACCTTGACTTTTATTGCTCTACAATATATAATACTATGAACATTGTAGAGCAACGGAGGCTGTTATGGGTGTTATAAAAGGCGTGTTAAAAGAGGAACTGCAGAACTCGCTGGGTATGAAAGCGGGCTATGAAAAGGCTCTGCGGGAACTGCCAAAAGGCTCGCTGAGCATCCTGAAACGCAACGGCAAAGGGTATTACTACCTGAAATACCGGGAAAAGGGCAGGGTTATCAATAAATATATCGGTATTCCACAGGCTGGGATGGTTGAAAAGTACAGGACCGCCGTGAAGATGAGAAAAAAATACAGGCATTTATTGTCAGTCGTAAAAAAACAGATACGGTTCCTGAGGGGGACACTGCGTGGAAAAGAGTCAATATGATCTTGTAGTTGAAATATTAAGAAGGTTCAACGAAAAGGGTATCTTGGGCGATATGGTATTGATCGGCAGCTGGGCAACGGTTTTTTATGAAAAGTATTTTAATGCTCCGCAATACTCGGCATCTATTAAAACCAGGGATATCGATTTTGCCTTACCACGGAGGATCCCGGCAAGGGAAAATGTGGACATACCGGAATTACTGTATGACATGGGTTTTATTGTAAAATACTTTGGCGATAATGGGCTTATGAAACTCGACCATCCGGGTTTAATACTCGAATTCATTGTTCCGGAAGCAGGCGCCGGTTCGGAATTGCCCTATAGAATAAAACAGCTTGGGATCAATGCCCAACCTCTCCGATACATGAACATGCTTACAGAAAATACAATTACTATTGATTTTGAGGGAATGAATATGATGCTACCGCATCCCGTGGTTTATGCACTGCATAAATTTATAATTTTTAAACGCAGAAAGAAGCAGGAAAAGAGCGACAAAGACCCGGAAAGCGCGCTTAAAGTCTTTAATTGAGCAGAGAGGAATTACACCGGCAAAAAAGGGTTTTGCCAATATACACAAGAAATGGCGCCGGACAATAATAGATAACTTCAGGGCTGCAGGGGAGGATAGTGTTGCGGGACTGCTTGAAGAACTAAAATGAAAAGGGCGGCCCTGCGGCCGCCCTTTTCATTTTAGCGTTATGTATTTTTAGTTGTTTTCTTTTTGACCGCGATTTTTTTTGCGGCCTGTTTTTTTACCTGCGGTTTTGGTTCCGCTGCTGCAGGCTGCCGGACTGCCGCTTGTGGTTGTACAGCCGGAGCCTGTTGCTGCTGCGGCGGCCTCATGTCCTGCTTCGGCTGGTTTTTCGGCGACTGTGGCAGATAGCGCGAACTCTGCTGCGGCGGCTGGTATTTTGGCCTCTCCTGCTGCCCCTGCGGCTTAAATCCCTGCTGTTGTCCCTGAGGTTTGAAACCCTGCTGCTGCCCATGGTGCCTGAAACCCTGCTGTTGCCCCTGCGGCCTGAAACCATGTTGCCCCTGAGGTTTAAAGCCCTGCTGCTGTGCCTGGGGCCTGAAACCCTGCTGTTGCCCCTGATGCTTGAAATCCTGCTGCTGCGGCCTGGAACCTTGGTTCTGCTGTTGAGGCTGGGTTTGAGGCTGCTGTGGCAGTGGCTGCGGTTTAGGCGGTTCAGGCGGCGGCAGTTCCTTTAATCCGAGCTGTTTCCGTATATAATTGATCTTGCCTCCGGCCAGGATGATGTCCTTTTCACGTTCGGAGAGCTGGGTAAATACCTTGAATTCGGTATTGCCGTTTACCTTCATCAGTATGTTCTTGCCTGCTTTCAAACAGTTAGCCACATCGATTAGCTCTATCCTGTCACCGGGATTTATCCTGTCATAGTCCTTGGGGTTGGTGAAGTTCAAAGGCAGTAACCCGAAGTTTATCAGGTTGGCTCTGTGTATGCGGGCAAAGGATTTGGTGATAACAGCCTTTACCCCCAGGTGCATCGGGGCCAACGCCGCGTGTTCGCGAGACGAACCCTGGCCGTAGTTGTCCCCGCCGATTATGAAGCCGCCGTTATTGCTGACGGCCCTGCCGTAGAAACCGCTGTCAATCTTGATAAAAACATGCTTCGCAATCTCGGGTATGTTGGACCGCAGGGGAAGTATCTTCGCACCCGCCGGCATGATATCATCCGTGGTTATGTTGTCGCCTGTTTTTATCAGGACCCTGCCCGAGAGGCTGTCGGCCAGCGGCCTGCCAGCGGGCAGGGGTTTTATGTTCGGTCCCATGATTATATTTACTTTTTTTGCCTCCGCCGGAGGCAGGGGGTTTAAAATAAGGGCGTTGTCCACGTCGAAATTAATGAGCGGGTTTACAGTTGGAAGCTTGCCGAGTTTTTTCGGGTCTGTGATCTCGCCGAAAACCGCGGCAGCCACAGCCGTCTCCGCACTTGCCAGTATGATGGAGGCATCCGCCGTGCCTGAACGACCCTTGAAGTTACGGTTGAATGTCCTGACAGAAACGGAGTTGGAAGCCGGCGCGTGCCCCATGCCTATGCAGGGACCGCAGGCGGATTCGGCTATTCTGGCGCCCGCCTTTATGAAATACGAGAGGGCACCGTTCTCTATCATGGCGTTGAGTATTGTTTTTGAACCCGGGGCCACTATGAAAGAAACGTCCTTATGGACGGTTTTTCCTTTCAGTGCGAGCGCCGCGGTCATCAGGTCCTTGTAGGAAGAGTTGGTGCAACTGCCTATGATGACCTGGTTGACCTTTGTGCCATTTTGTTCCTTAACGGTTTTTACGGCGTCGGGAGAGTGGGGCATGGCGACAAGCGGTTCCACTTTTTTCAGGTCTATTTCAAAGACCTCTTTATACTGCGCTTTTTTGTCCGCGGCAAACGCCCTGTAATCCTTTGCCCTGCCGAACGCTTTCAGGAATTTCTGCGTGTTCAAATCCGAAGGGAATATGGAAGAGGTGGCGCCGAGCTCCGCCCCCATGTTAGTTATGGTGGAGCGCTCCGGTACCGAGAGGGATTTTACGCCGTCGCCGAAATATTCGAACACGCGGTTGATGCCGCCTTTTACCGTATATTTCTGCAGGACCGTCAGTATGATGTCTTTTGCCGAGGACCATGCCGGGAGCGAGCCTTTTAATTTTATCCCAATGACCTCGGGGCATGTGAGCGAGTAAGGGTAACCGGCCATGGCAGATGCTACCTCGAGGCCACCCACGCCAATCGCGAGCATGCCCACGCCGCCTGCCGTGGGAGTATGCGAATCGGAGCCTATGAGCGTATCACCAGGCCTGGCAAACCTCTCCAGGTGGACCTGGTGGCAGATACCATTGCCGGGTTTGGAGAAATAGAGCCCGAATTTTTCCGCTACCGACTGCAGGAACAGGTGGTCGTCCGCGTTCTCAAAACCTGTCTGCAGGGTATTGTGATCCACATAACTGACGGAGAGTTTTGTGGCTATTTTATCAAGCCCGAAATTCAGAAATTCGAGGCAGGCCATCGTGCCCGTGGCGTCCTGCGTCAGGGTCTGGTCAATCCTGACGGCAATTTCCTGGCCGGGGATGAGATTGCCGGAAACAAGGTGTTTGTTCAGTATCTTTTCTGTCAGTGTGCCTTTCATAGGTTCTCCCTGGATAAATGATTTGTAGCGAACAATTCATAATAATATGATAACAAAGTAAAAAAGTAAATGATAAAATACGCGCAGGCTTGACAAATATCCGCCGGTTGACTAAAATGATTTTATACGTCGGAGTTCAAAAACAGGGGGAATCTCTATGAGGAACACAAAAGGAAATATAATAAATACTGCGCGTAAACTGATAGCCAAAAATGGGCTGAAAGACACCACGGTTGACGAAGTGGCAAAAGAAGCCAAAATTGGCAAAGGCACCATTTACCACTATTTTGAGTCAAAGGAAGAGATGTACTGCACAATCCTCGAACAGGACATGGCCGGTGTGAAGCAGGGGCTCATGGAAGCCGTGGCGTCCGAAAAAGAACCGGACAAAAAATTAACGGCCTATATAGCCGCCAGGATGAGACTCATGAAGCGGTTTTCGGGGTTTTATGCCATGTTCCATAAAGACTACATAGATTATTACAGCTATATAAAAAGGGCATATGACAGGTACTATGATTTTGAAACAACCAACGTCAGGGACGCCCTGAAGGACGGTATAACGAAGGGCGTGTTCAATATTTCCGATGTTGATTTTACGGTGGTGATGATAGTTAATTTCATCAAGTCCATGGAATACCAACTTGCGATGGAAAACGAGCAGGACGAACAGCGCAAATCAGCCATCATTGCAAACACGATAATTAACGGCATTAAAACCATGAAATAATTGCACCCCAAAACCCGAGATTGATCTTAAAAAATGACAGTACCGGTATTTGTACCGTTTTTTGTTGATTGTGCGCACGGAACAGCAAAAAAAGATCCCCCCAAGACACCGGAACAACCCGGGGACGCCCGCTTCGCAATGCACAACTCCATCACGGACACGGACAGAGCGTCGGAAAACATCAACCCCGGCATCGAGAATTACGAAAAGGCGATGACGGCGCAACTGTAGCCGATGCGTTTTTTGAAAAATATTTCAAGACGTTTGATTTTAAACACAGGTTTTTCGTCACGCTCCTCAACGAAAAAAAGGCAGCATACAGGGCCTTGATAATCGGGAATTACGAATATGACAAAATCCGTTACCGGCAACCGTGAGATGATGACAGCCCGGGGCGGGATATGGGATTCAACGGAAAACCTGCCGGAGGCGGCAAAAGAGGGAATCGCCGACAGGATAAAAATGAAGAGGCAAAGAAGGCGTACAAAAATGTCATGGACGCCAGGTAAGGCCGGACTGTTATTACTATGACGTGCAGTCAAAGGAAAAGTGCGCCAAAAAGGATAAAAAGAACGGCATTTAAAACAGGCTTTTGAACATAAAAAAAATACAGTGCCGTGCTTTCGCACGGTGCTGTATTTTTTTTAGCTGAAATGGTACTGTGAGTACAGGTCGTTGCCTTTTGCGTCGTCAATGACGACCGCGTAAAAATCATCGACCTCGAGCCTGTATATCGCCTCGGGTCCGAGCTCGGGGAACGCCACAACATCAGAACTTTTGACGGCACGGGCATATTCGGCTCCCAGCCCGCCCATGGCAGAGAAATAAACAGCCCCGTTTTTGGATATCGCGTCTTTTACCGGGGTTGAACGTTCGCCTTTGCCTATCATTCCCTTTATGCCGTGCTCAAGCAGCAACGGAGTAAATGAATCCATCCTGGATGACGTGGTCGGGCCGCATGAACCAATGGGGTTGCCCGGGCGCGCCGGAGTGGGGCCGCAATAATAAATGACCTGGTTCGCCAGTTCAAAGGGGAGTTTCTTATGGGTCCTTATCAATTCCACGACCCTGGCGTGCGCCGCGTCGCGCATGGTAAATATGGTGCCGGAAATCAATACTTCGTCCCCGGCCTCCAGGTCGTCTATGGTATCCTGGTCAAGCGGTGCTGTAATCCTTTTCACAAAAACTCCTTAATTCAAGATGAAATACAGTTATTAACTTGTAACTCTGAGATATGGCACTACGGCGGTACTTTACAGCAGTTATCCAAGAACTCCGAACTCAGAGCAGCTATTATCTTGTTTTAAATGGACGTACTTTTATGCCTCGCCGAATGGCACTGTATGCATACCGCCACCGGGAGGCTGGCGATGTGGCACGGCCTTGTTTCCACCATTACCGAGAGCGCCGTTGTATTGCCGCCGAAACCCAGGGGACCTATCCCGAGCCTGTTTATCTCTTTTAGCATCCGGCTTTCCAGCTTTGCGACGCCTTTTACCTTTGAATAAACCCCGACGCCGCGCAGTAGCGACTGTTTCGCGAGCAGGGCGCAAGTTTCCATGTTGCCGCCTATGCCGACGCCCACAATGTATGGCGGGCAGGCTGAAGCGCCGGCTTTTTTGACGGTCTCAACCACAAAATTCACTATGCCTTCCTCGCCGTCCGCGGGGGTCATCATTTTCAGGGCTGATTTGTTTTCTGAACCGGCGCCCTTGGTAGTAAGCGATATTTTTATGTTTGGGCCGCTTGTCATGGAGAGGTGTATGATGGCAGGGGTATTGGTGCCGGTATTTTCGCGGGAGAGCGGGTCCGCCACGGATTTGCGCAGATAGCCGTCCCTGTAGCCCATCTCGACACCGCGGTTGATTGCCCTGTATATGTCGCCTTCAATTTTTACGTCACTGCCAATCTCCACGAAAATAACGGCTATGCCTGTATCCTGGCATAGTGGCAGAGAGCCTTTTTTGGATATCTTGTGGTTTTCTATTATTTTATAGAGTATGTTCTTTGCTTTTTTGTCCACTTCCGTCTCGGCCGCATCCTTCAGGGCCTGCACCACGTCGTGCGGGAGATAGTAATTTGCCTCGACAACGAGTTTCGCGACTGTGGTGGCTATCTGTACGGATGTGATTGTTCGCATAAGACTCCTATATAATATAGTGGGACAGGGTGCAAGGTCCATGGTCCAAAGAACCCTAATCTAAAGAACAGGAGCAAAAGTTCCCAAGGTTTATTGTCTAAAGGGCTGTTTGGGTCTTGTATTTTGGACCCTGGACCCTGTACCGTCTTTTAGATCCTGTCCTTTATCTTCGCTATCTGTTCCGCGATGGACGCCGCAGACATGTCCAGCGCCTTTTTTTCCGCTTCGGAAAGTTTTATGTTCACCACTTTAGCCAGGCCGTTGGGGCCGAGCTGAACGGGCAATCCGAGGAATATATCCTTGTAGCCGTAATCGCCTTCGGTGTATACCGAGCAGGGCAGCGTGCCTTTGCGGCCGGTGAGTATCGATTCCATCATCCTGACAACGGACGCGGCGGGAGCATAGTAGGCACTGCCTGTCTTTAAAAGCGAGACTATCTCGGCGCCCCCGTTACGGGCCCTGTCCGCCAGTGCGTTTATCTCCTCGGCAGGCAGCATTTTTTCAATGAACTTGCCCGCGATTTTGGTCTGCGATATTAGCGGGACCATTGTGTCGCCGTGTGAGCCGAGTATCATGGAGTCCATGTATTTATAGGGGGTGTTGAGCCTGTTTTGTATGTTATGGTAGAACCTGTAAGTGTCGAGGACGCCGGCCATGCCGAGCACGCGGTTGCGGGGAAAACCGGTTATCCTGTATACTGTGTAAGCCATGATGTCCAGCGGGTTTGACACCACTATGACAATCGGCGTTCGTTTGGACTGTTTTATTTTCAGGGAAACGTCCTTGATGATGTCAAAATTTTTAAAGAGCAGGTCGTCGCGCGTCATGCCGGGCTTGCGCGCCAGGCCGGCCGTAATCACTATGATATCCGAATCTATCAGTTTGCTGTAATCGTCCCCGCCGTCGACAGCCGCATCCGAGCCAAAAAGAAACTTTGACTGGTTTAAGTCTATGGCCTTGCCCTTTGCCATGTCAGCGGCGATATCGAGAAGATATATGTCGCCGAGGTTTTTCATGAGTGAGATGTGCGCGCAGGTAGCTCCGACATTGCCGGCTCCTACGATGCCAATACGTGTTTTCATTTGGGTCTCCTCAAAAAGTGGTCCATGGTCCAAGTTCCATGGTCCAGAATTATACCGCTTCAAGGCTCACGGTCAGGTGGTCTTTTGGACCATGGACCCCGGACCTGCATTTACAGGTTTTGTACTATCTTCTGCCCGAACTCCGAGCACTTTACCTCTGTCGCGCCCTCCATCTGGCGGGCAATGTCGTATGTGACAAATTTTTGTGTGAAGGTTTTTTCCATGGCCGAGACTATGCGGTCCGCCGCCTCTTTCCAGCCCATATGCTCGAGCATCATGACGGCCGAGAGGATGAGCGAACCCGGGTTTACTTTGTCCTGATTGGCGTATTTCGGGGCCGTACCGTGGGTGGCTTCAAAAACCGCGTACTTGCCGATATTGGCACCGGGAGCTATCCCCAGGCCGCCGACCTGCGCGGCCGCCGCATCCGAGAGGTAGTCGCCGTTTAAGTTTGGCGTCACAAGTATGTCGTATTCGTCCGGCCTCAAAAGAACCTGCTGGAACATGGCGTCGGCTATCCTGTCCTTTATGATTATCCTGCCGTTGGCGGTGACGCCGTCCTTTAGGTCTGATTCTTTTATCACGAGGTCGCGGAAATTCTCCTCCGCCTCCTTGTAACACCACTTCGCAAAGGCACCCTCGGTATATTTCATTATGTTGCCCTTGTGTACTATTGTTATGGACCTGCGATTGTTTTTTATGGCGTAGTTGATGGCCATTCTCATCAGGCGCCTGGAACCGAACTCCGACATGGGCTTGATACCGATGCCGGATTCGGATATTATGGACTTGTTGAAATTGTCGTTGATGAATGATATCATCTTTTTTGCCTCGGCCGAACCCGCTTCCCACTCTATGCCGGCGTAAACATCCTCGGTGTTCTCGCGGAATATAACGATGTTCAGCTTGCCCGGCTCTCTGACAGGGGAGGGGACGTTGGTGAAATAGCGCACCGGCCTCACGCACGCGTAGAGGTCGAGCCTCTGGCGCATGGTCACGTTCAACGAGCGCATGCCCCCGCCGATTGGTGTCGTGAGCGGACCCTTGATGGCGACCACGTACTCTTTTATCGCCTCTATTGTCTCTTCCGGAAAATAGGTGCCAAACTTCTGGTTGGCCTTTTCCCCGCAGTAGATTTCTTTCCATTCTATCCTGCGTTCGCCGTTATAGACAGCGGACACTGCGCTGTCAACCACGTTCTGCGTCGCACGCCAGATATCCGGCCCTATGCCGTCTCCCTCAATGAAACAGATTATGGGGTTGTTGGGGACAACGATTTCGTTCTTATCGTTTAAGGTTATTTTTTCAGCCATGTCTTTACCTCGGTTGTTTTTTTAAGAATGAACTATAAACTATGAGCAATGAAGAATACGGGCGCTTTTCCGCGCTAAAACCGGCGAAAATCGGGAAAACATCCGGTTTTTGCATTTTTCACAGCTTATAACTCAGACTTTCTATCCCTTTATGTTCTTTTCGTATTTTTTATGTATTTCCGGCAGGTACTGTTTCGTGAAATTTATCATCTCTTCGTCCGAGATGCCGATTATCCTGTTCGATTCGTACTCCTTGAGAACCAGGGCCATTATTGTCTTCACGCCTTCCGCATCTTTGTTAATCTTGTCCTCCGGTTTGACCCTGTAGTAATTATTGATCCAGTACGCAATGCCTGCGACGCCTGATTTGTCGGTGATGCCGACCATGGGGGGGCGGTTCAGGATCTTTTGCGTGTCGAATATGTTGTAAATCTCCTCTGATTTGGATATACCGTCCGCGTGTATGCCTGCCTTTGTGAGGTTGAAGTTCTTGCCGACAAAAGGCCTGTTGGCCGGGACCTCTATGCCCATGACATCACGCATATATTCGGCTATTTCGGTTATGACCGTGGTGTCGAGCTTTTCGATGCCTTCACGGCCGCGCAGGGAGATGTACTCCATAATCAGGGCTTCGATAGGCGTGTTGCCGGTACGTTCGCCTATCCCGAGCCAGGCGCCGTTGGCCGCGGAACATCCGTACATCCAGGAGTGGGTTGCATTGGTCAGGCTGCGGTAAAAATCGTTATGACCGTGCCACTCGAGCCATTCGGAGGGGACTTCGCCGTGCTTGTTAAGCCCGTATATTATGCCGTGCGTATTCCTGGGGAGCGAGGCGCCCGCTATGGCCACGCCATAACCCATGGTGTCGCACGCGCGGACCTTGACGGGCAGGTTGAACTCTTTTGACAGCTTCATGAGTTCGCGCGCGAACGGGATGACAAAACCGTAGATGTCGGCGCGCGTGATATCCTCAAAATGGCAGCGCGGGATGATGCCGTTCTCGAGCGCGGCGCGTACAATCTTCAGGTAGTTGTCCATGGCCTGCCTGCGGGTCCATTTGAGCTTCAGAAATATGTGATAATCGGATACCGAGGTAAGGATGCCGGTCTCCTTTAAACCCATCTCTTTTACTATCTTGAAATCGGATTCTACCGCGCGTATCCAGCCGGTTATCTGTGGGAACTTGTAGCCGCGGGAGAGGCATTTCTCGACCGCTTCACGGTCGCGTTTGGTATACAGGAAAAACTCGGTCTGCCTGATGAGGCCGGAGTCGTTATCCAATTTGTGCATGAGGTCATAGAGGTGGACGATGTCCTCAACCCTAAAAGGCGGCAGTGACTGCTGGCCGTCGCGGAAAGTTGTGTCCGTTATCCATGCTTTATCGGCAACGTTCATAGGGACGAGGCGGTGGTTAAAAGTAATGCGCGGAACTTCGTCGTAGGGGAAAAGGTCCCTGTAGAGTTCGGGTTCCTTTACATCCTGGAGTTCATAGTGGTAAAACTCCTCCTCAAACAGGTTTGTTTTTTTGTTAAACTGTAGTGTCATGGTACACCTCTTTTCACAGCCGGACTCCGTTGTCCGGCATATTATATAATAATGAAGATACAGGCAGTGTAAAACACATACATATATCCAATGGATTATATATAAAGCGTAAATAATTGTCAATTGAAGAAAACCGAAGAAAACCGGGGCATGGAATCTGTGAAAATATATAAGTGGATAGAATAAAAAAGTTGTGATAATATATGATTAACAAACAAACATCCGGGACCGTGCCTTGACTCTTGACTCTGCTCAAAACAAACAAACATCCGGGACCGTGCCTTGACTCTTGACTCTGCTCAATAAAAGCCCTATAAAATAATACAAATTTCAAAAATATGAATGATTTTGAATTTATTCAGGCTTTATAGAAGGATCACGTGCCTGGAAAATAGATTGCACGGACTTGAGTCTGCGCAGATAAGCATCAGATAATTGGAATAAATAGGCGGCAACTGTTGCAAAATCAGAAACAGTTCAAAATTAAAAGGTATAAAACCCGGTCAGAGTAATATGCCGACAGAATTTATTACGAGTAAATTGTTCACTTGCCAACCCGGGGCCGTGCCTTGAATCTTGACTTTGATCGCAAAACCCGCTATTAAATCAGGCGGAAAATTCCCACACTTTGTAGCTCTATGGGACGGGATTGCGGCGCCACGTTTACTGCCAAAAAATCAAAATGCCTATGACAGCGCGGGAACGCTGTCACTGCGGGGGTTGCGCAGAGAACGGGGTCCAGGGTGAAGGGTCCAAAAGGCCATTGCAAACCTAATGCAGACGTCAACGCAAACTACTTGTCTTGACAACCCGGCGCTGTAAAATCCGCAGCGGCATAACATCCAAAACCACAGTAGAGCCGGCACCTGTGGCCGGCTCAGAGGGCAGTTGAACAGAGGTCCCGGCAGGCGGCTCAATACCGGACCTCGGAAAATACGACACGGCTATCATCGGCTTCGCGATACACGGGGCCACGCCGCATCCGGATGTGCTGGCGTTTGTGGAAAAGAACCGCACGATGTTAAAGGAAAAAAGGACTGCGGTATTATCGTATGCATAACAGTTACTTCGGGCAAGCCGGCCAAAAAGGCTGCTGCCGTGAAAAACCCAGATAAGGCGGCGTTGGGGTTCACGCCATACGCCGCCTCGGTTTTCGCGGGCAACGCACCTGATACCGGCAATCGGTTTGCCGACCGGATGGGGGAAATGATACCGGAGATAAAACCCGGGGATTACAGGGATTGGAAAAAGATGGAGGCATGGGAGGAGGACACAGTAGCGAAGTAGAACGGAGAGAACAGATACAACTACCGTTGAGACAAGATACAAAATGCTTTGCCTTTGTCCGAACCGTCCTACTCAACGGCATCCATCCGACTGCCAAACTTGACATTAATCATCTTTTCCGTTATTATAACCCCCATGGAAAAAACATTACAACAGATGAAAAAAGAGATAAAGACAGTCTCTTTTCACAGGCTTGTGGTATTGTCCGGCGTTATGGCTTTTGCCGTAGCCCTGATATTCGCTTCAATATTCCTCAATTCCAGCGAAGTAACCGCGTATGCGCCTGTCAAGCCGGAGACTTTCAGGGATATAATGAAGGACAAGGGCCAGAATTTAGACGCCCTGTACAAGGATTCATATACCGAACTCTCCAAAAGGGATAAGGACCTGGCTTACATATACCTGAGGCAGAAGCTCCTCGCAAAAGACCTGGGATGCGTCCTGTATAAGGTAAAGCAGGGCCAGAACTTCTGGGGCATTGCCAGGGATTTCAAAATCAACATAGATACAATAATCGGCGCCAACCCGGAGTTTGAGGATCTGCGGTCCTTTACAAATCAGGAAATAGTCGTGCCAAATAAAATCGGCGTTATACACGAGGTTAGAAACGGTGAGGAAAATGCGGCTATGCTGGCGGATATATATAAGGTAGACAGGGGGCTCATTGAATCGGCCAACAAATTCCCGATATTCGGCCTGAAACCCGGGGATCTGCTGTTCATACCAGGCGCAAAACCGGTTTACATGAGCGAGAGCCTCCAACAGCTGAACTCAAAACGACGGATGTTCCGCTCTCCGTTATCCGGCAGGTATACGTCGCTGACCGGCACCAGGATACACCCCGTGACGGGCGAGAAATCTGTCCACCAGGGAGTGGACATAAAGGCAGACATGGGTACATGGGTGGGCGCGGCCGCGGACGGGACCGTGACATTCGCCGGATGGGGCGGCAACCTGGGGTACTGCGTCAAGATAATCCACAAGGATGGGTTCATGACAGTGTACGGACACCTCTCAAAAATAAACTGCCGCAACGGCCAAAAAGTTTTTGCCGGCAAACTTATAGCTAAAACGGGCAACTCCGGCAGGACAACCGGGCCGCACCTGCATTTCGCGCTGTACAAAAACGGAAAGCTGCAGGACCCGCTCAAATACCTCTGGTAAAAATTTAAGGGCACTAAAAGGCAATTAATAATTAACAATGAATAATTAATAATAGGGACAAAAAATGCAAAATAGTGCGGTCGTATTGTTGGGTTTTTTATTATTCATTATTAATTATTCATTATTAATTAGAGACAAGTTTTTATGAGGGTTGCCTTTGTTTACCCTCCTTTTTTAAAAGACGGCAAGATTCCTCTTTTGGGCCAGAACCGTCAATTCAAATACACCCATTCCGGCCAGATAAAAATATTCCCGCTCATCCCGGCATATACCGTCACCATGCTAAAACAGGCGGGGCATGAGGCGCTGTTTTTGGACGCCATAAACCGGGGTATGGATGGCGCGCAGTTTGAAAAGCAGCTCTTTGATTTCAAACCCGATATGATAGTGCTGGAGACAAAAACCCCGATTATAAAGGACCATTGGAAGTGGGCCGATTACATCAAGTTGCAGAAGCCGGAATGCAAGCTGGTCTTTACCGGGGACCATGTCAGTTTTTTCCCGGAGGAGACCCTGCAGAAATGCAAAGCCGATTACGTGGCCGCCGGCGGGGATTTTGACGTTTCTATCCTGAACCTGGTCCGGTACCTCGAAGGCAGGGGCGGTATGCCTGCCGGCATCTATTACCGCGCGCCTGTCGCATCGTTGCCGCAGCACGCGGGCATACACGAGATAAAAAACTCAGGCAGGCCCATGCTTTTTGACAACCTTGATTCCCTGCCTTTTATCGACAGGGACCTGACGCGCTGGAGCATATACGGCGAGGCTTACCTATACAGGCCGGCGGCGTACATCCTGTCCGGCCGCGGCTGCGGCAGGGAGGGGAAAGAACTCGGGGGCACATGCACGTTCTGCATCTGGCAGCACGCGTTCTGGCAGAGGAGGGCGCGCCTGCGTTCCGCGAAAAACGTCGCCGACGAGATAGAGATGCTGGTAAAAAAATACGGCGTATACGAGATATTTGACGACAACGAGTCCGGCCCGGTTTGGTCGCAGTTATGGCTCGAGGAGTTTTTGCACGAAATAGAAAAGAGGGGACTGAAAGGCAAATTTGTATTTTCCTGCAACGCACGCGCCGAGAACCTGACCGAGGAAAAATGCAGGCTCATGAAAGCCATAGGATTCAGGCTGTTAAAGGTAGGCCTCGAATCCGGTTCCACGGAGACGCTCCACAGGATAGGAAAACTGGAGACCGTTGAGGAAATAATGGAAAACGTAAAGAGGGCGAAACGTTACGGGTTCCGCGTAATGCTGACCATGATGGTCGGTTATCCGTGGGAGACGGTTAAGGACGTGAAACTGACATATAAAGCGGCGAAGAACATGATGCTTTACAAAACGCACTTTGGCGATTCCCTGCAGGCGTCCATCATCATGCCATATCCGGGCACACCGCTGTACCGCGAGGCTGAGAACAATGGGTGGCTCACCGACGAGGCAAAGGATTATGAAAAGATGGACATGGAACACGACATACTGAAATCCAATTATGACAACGCCCGCTGGTGCAAAAAAATGTGGAACATCCACAAAAACCCGCTGTTTCTCATGAAAAGCCTGCTCACACTGAGGGATAAACGCGATTGGGCCCTTGCCGTGAGAGGGGTTAAGTCGCTTGTGGGGCATACAAAAGATTACTAAGCCAGAAGCCAAAAGCCAGGAGTAGGGCAGAAAAGCGTGGTGTTGTTTGTATTTTGTGTTTTTGCGGGTCGCGGTGGTTTTGGTTCAAAACTGCAGACAACCCCGGCAGCCCACCTTTTTTAACCGCCGAAGCTTTAGCGAAGGAGGTTCGGGAGTTGCTGTTCAGCTGAACAAAAATATAACTGTAACGAGGCCTGAGAGGCCGCGACTACAGGGTTAGATTGGGATTCCGAACTAAAACCGAACATCCGGACCCGCAGGCACGTATTTTAGT
Source organism: Spirochaetia bacterium (assembly GCA_021372235.1). Lineage (GTDB taxonomy): Bacteria > Oederibacteriota > PGYV01 > PGYV01 > Palsa-1178 > JAJFUW01. Next base: position 17,499 of record JAJFUW010000081.1, on the reverse strand, counting down.
TTCCTTTTTTTTCTTCGTATTCTCCGGCCGGGATATTTTTAGTTTCCGTACCATCCAGAACTTCCCGCGGTATCAGCTTCGCTATTATGATCATTCCTACGGTCGCCAGCGTTATGTCGTCCACCCACCCCAAAAACGGCGCGAAGTCGGTTAAAAAATCAAATGGAAGGAGTATATAGAACAGTATTACAAAACCGATGAGTTTTACGAACCATGGAGTGCGTTTGTCCATGAGCCCTTTAAAAAGGCTGACACCCTGTTTAATAATGAAAGGGTTCGTTGTCTTTGTTTTCATATTATTATTATACCATAAAAACGGAAATAAGTACAAAATGCGCGCGCATTTTGTACTTATTTCCGTTTAATCTCGACTTTTGATATTTTTACTGCTAAAATCAAGCCATGAAATTTATAATAATGCTGATTAATCCTCCCAGAGTTGACGGGTACCCCGTGGTGCGCGAAGAACGTTTTGAGCACAAGGATATAGGCTCTGTCTACCCGCCCCTCTCGCTGCTATACATGGCGGCAATCCTGGAAAAAAATCCGGATTACAGCGTAACCGTTCTCGACGCCTGCGGTTTTGACATGACGCTCAATCAGGTCCGTAATGAGATGATAAAAAACGGTCCGGATGTTGTGATTTCGCGCTGCGGTTTTGACACCCAGGAGCAGGACCTAAAAGTGCTCGAGAACGCCAAATCCATGGGCGCCATAACCGTGTTGCGCTCAAAGATAATAGCCGACGTGCCGGTCATACGCGACGCCATATTAAAAAGCTGCCGCACGGATATTTTCATGGACGGCGAACCGGATGCCGTGGTTGAGAATCTCATGACAGCGTTATATGAGAGCAAAAAGGCCTTTGCACAGAGGTGGCAGGGCCAGGGCTGCGCTTTTGACGCCGGGGAAAAAAAAGATGACAGGTTCCGGGAGAGGCTGGAAACCGTACCCGGCATATCCTATTATTACAACGGCAAGCTCACGACGACACAGCCGGCAGAGGATGTTGAGGATCTGGACAGCCTGCCTTTCCCGGCATATCATCTCCTGCCTTCGCTGAAACCTTACCACACGGGGGTCATGGACGCGCCCTTTGCCCTGATACAGACCACGCGCGGCTGCCCGTTCGCGTGCACCTTCTGCGCTTTTGGAAAATCAAAATGCCGTGAGCGCTCCATAGAGTCCGTGATAGCTGAACTGAAACACCTGCGCGATAAATTCAAAATAAAGTCATTCCTCTTTTTTGACGATACTATATCCATCAAACAGGGCAGGGTGCAGGAACTGTGCAGGCGCATGGTTGAAGAGGGGCTCCACAAACTCAAATGGACGGCATGCACGAGGGCAAACATGGTATCGTATGAGATGCTAAAGGAGATGAAAAAAGCCGGCATGAAAGAGATAGCCATAGGCATAGAGACCGGTTCGGACGCCATACTGAAGAACATAAAGAAAGGCGTTACGCTCTCCGATATCAGGCAGGCGGCGAAATGGTGCCATGAACTGGGCATCATGTTCTACGGGCTGGCCATCATAGGCCTGCCGGGAGAGACAAAAGAGACGGTCGACGAGACCGTGAAATTCATAAAGGAGATAGACCCGTTCTACACGCAGTTCTGTTTTTCGACCCCGTTCCCGAACACGGACATGTTTGAATACTATGAAAAAAACAACCTGCTGCTGACAAAAGACTGGGGAAAATACTTCCCGCTATCGGATGAGCCGGTGATAAGGACCGAGGCGCTGACTGCTGCAGAACTGAAAGAACTGAGGGCAAAGGCTTATTCAAAAATATTGATGAGGCCGCTTTACCTGCTGAGGCAGGTGAGGCCGTTTGACTGGAAATGGAACGTAACGGGCCTCATTAAAATATCGCAGAGGATATTACGGGTCCTGACGGGCAGGCCGGTTAGGTAAAAACTTAGTTGCATGTTCCAAGTTCCAAACTATAAAACTATATAGTTGTATTGCTCTTTAGGACTTGGAACCTGAAACATGGAACAAGTTTTTTAGTTTGCACTCAGAAAAACCATCTTTCTGAACCCATAATCCAGTTTTTTCAGTTTCCTCATTGTTTTCGCGCGCTGCTCCGCCAGCGGGAAGGCGTAGGAAAAATCCCCCGGATAGACCTCCCACCGGTGCATGTCGTTTGTGGTTAATGCTGCGGGAACGTCCTGAATATTGCGTTTGAATACAGCTACTTTTATCTTCATGATAAGCCTCCTCAAAGGGTTTGTAGAGTCTATTCCCCTACTTCCTTGAAGGAACCGTTCATGTTATTGGACAGTTTGAAAGGTTAAAGGTTGCATTTAATCTCTATATATAATATGACAGAATAAAGAGGAAAAGTCAAATAATTGCCAAAATAAGGATATGCATGTAAGGCTCATGTGTCTGAGTGTGGTGAAAAGATATACGTCGGCAAAATTCGCGGCATTTAAAGTTTTTTGTGTTAAAAATATCGGTTTCAATTCCACCTAAATCATATACTGTATTATATAATTTGGGCCTGATGACCCCTCGGTCATGCACAACCGCAGGCTTCATGAGTCTTGACAACAGAAATATTCAATGATATTTTAGATTTGCCGGAAATATAAAATTATACGGCTGAATGGCTGAAACCGGTTCCTCCGCGGCCTGGCAGATTGAAGGATACGCAAAATGAAAAAACTTGTAATTAAGGATATTGCAAAGCTTGCCGGAGTAAGCTACAGCGCGGTCTCAAAGACAATCAATAATTATCCGGATATTTCCGAAGAGACAAGGGAAAAAATCCAAAAAATAATTTCCAAATACAATTATTGCCCGTCAAAATCAGCCCAAACGCTGCGTAGCGGCAAGAACAATAATATTGCCTTCATGTCCGGCAGAGTCGCTTCACATTTTACCGTTGAGATACTCGGTGCAATTGAAAAAAGGACGTTTGCCACCGGAAAATATATGCACGGCATAATCCCTTACTCCACTAACTATGATACAGCCATCATGAATGAAATATTCGACAAAATACTCTATGGCAGGGAAGCTTCGGCTATTGTGGCTCTTGCCATGAATCCGCCTCCCGGCATACTGCAAAAGTACAGGAAGGCCGGAATACCGGCAATACTCATAGAAAACTACATGGAAAACGCCCATACTGTAAATATTGACAATAAAAAAGCCGGCTTTATGGCTGCTGAATACCTATTAAAAGGCGGCAGAAAAAATATCGGGATTATATGCGGCGGGCTCAAGGCGGGGTCAAAATTTGGGTACAGCTACTCGGCGGTGGAAAGAAAAGCCGGGTTTGATGCGGCGCTCGAACAATACGGGGTCAAACCCGGGGACGAGTACCTGGAACAATGCGGCAACTATACAATTGCGGAAGGCATAGAGATATTTGACTCTATTATGGAAAATGAAAAAGTTCCCGATGCCATTTTCTGCGCTTCCGGCGACATGACCGCGGTCGGAGTGATGGAAAGCGCGAAAAAACACGGATTGAAAATACCGGATGACCTGGCAGTGGTAGGATTTGATGACTCGCAATGTTCGGCCTTTGTCAATCCCCCGCTGACTACGATAAGGCAGCCGATAGAAGAGATAGGCACGGAAGTCTTTGACATGGCGGTTGAGGCAATAGGGAGCAAAATAAAGGGTTTCAGGCATGTTGTGGTGGAACCGGAACTTATTGTAAGAAAGTCGGCTTCTTGAAAATTGCCAGGAGGCCTGTTTTGCGATTTTTAAGACAATTCCCGGCCGTATCCTAAAAAACCCGCTTATTGACATTTAAAGTAATTTTTGGTATATTTAACTAAATCGATTTCGGCAAAATTGGGTCGATGCAGAAATTACAATTCATACTGCCAAACGGGGTTGTTATGCGCAGAAAATGCTTATGACCAGGTTAAGAGGTATTATTTTCTACGGCATTATCATATTTCTGCTTTGCACAGACGCATCCGCTGCATGGAAAAGTGTCGTGGTACCTGCCGGCGGGGCCATACAGGACACTGTATTCAGCAGGGCGGAACAGGGGCTTATCTATATCCGTACTGATATGGGGGGAGCTTACCGCAAGGACAATAATAACAGCGAATGGATACCGCTTACGGACTGGATTGATGACTGGAATTTATACGGGGTTGAGAGCATAGCTCCGGATCCTGTAAACGCAAATATTGTTTATGCCGCTTTGGGACAGACTTACGCGGGCACTAATGGAGCATTAATTGCTTCCAATGACCGTGGCAACACCTGGGAGCAGTATCCTCTACCGTTTATGTGCGGCGCGAATAATTCCGGTAACTACGCGGGCGAGCGATTGGCTATAGATCCAAACTTAAGGACGACGCTGTACTTTGGTTCGCGCCTTAATGGTTTGTGGAAAAGTACAGACTCCGGCGCTGCCTGGAGCCAGGTTGCTTCTTTTCCGGTAAACGGCGACTCGGGCAACGGATTAAGTTATGTCATATTTGACAAAAACAGCGGCACTACGGGAAACCCGACACAGACGATTTATGTCGGGGTCCAGGCGGTAGGTTCCGGAAACAGCAATCTTTACCGCTCAACAAACGGCGGAACAACTTGGTCCTTGATTTCCGGCGGCCCCTCGGGCATGTCAACTCCGCAGGCGTCGCTTGGAACTGACGGAAACCTGTGGCTTGTTTACAACAATGCAAATGTCGGCCCTACAACCGGGCAGATATGGAAACTAAATACCAATACTCTTGTGTGGAATAATATATCCCCGGCGGCGGGCCCGGGAGCCGGCGCCGGCGGCTATGCCGGAATAAGCGTGGATGACCGGAACGCGCAGCACGCGGTTGTATCCACAACGGGCTGGTGGGGAGGCACTGACAAGTGTTTTCAGACAACAAATGGCGGGACTGCATGGACTATTATTGCAAATACTCAAAACAGCTGGAATTCGGGTCCTTACCCAAATTACAATATAAACGGGGCCACGTGGACAAGGTTTTGCAGCATATATGACGGCGGCGCGTGGTTAATATCCTGCGTACAGATAGACCCTTTCAATTCAAATAATGCCGTTTACTCAACCGGCGGAGGTATCTGGACAACGACAAATGTTCTCGCGGCTTCGCAACCGCAGGGAATCACATGGACCTTTACCGATTACGGCATAGAACAGACCGCGGTTATTTTTCTTCTTCCGTCTTACAAAGGAGGAGTTTTTTTCAGCTGTCTCGGGGACATCAGCGGAATGCGTTATACAAACCTTGATGCTCCGGCTCCGAATAAATACTGCAGCCCGCATGTTGGAAACAACCTTTGTCTGGATTTTGCGGAGAATAACGTTAATGTCGTGGCGCGTGTCGGCCAAAGCGGAGCGGTCGCGTCTGACACGGCATTTTCTTCGGACAATGGACAGAATTGGGCGGCGGGCTCCACCGCCCCGCCCGGTTATAGCACCTCAAATCAAATGCGTTCATGCGCGGTGGCAGCTAACGGGTCGCGTGTGTTGGTTTGTCCCAATGCCGGTTACGGCAATCCGGCTTATACTACAAACAGCGGTTCGAGCTGGACTACGTGCAACGGCCTGCCGTCAGGTTCGGATCTGGCATCCGACCGAGTAAACTCCTCTGTTTTCTTTGCCACTAACGGGAACAATCTGTACCTCAGCACTGACGGAGGAGCTAACTTCAGCGTGGTTAATAATTTTTCCGGCAACGGGGCGCCGCGCCCGGTTTTCGGATTAACAGGAGAAGTCTGGGTGGCTACCGGGAACGGTCTTTATCGCTTTACAAATAACGGCTCGACAAAAACTACAATATCCAATGTTCCGGGCGCCAACTCCGTGGGATTCGGCAAAGCCGCATCGGGAAAGTCACACCCCGCGGTATATCTTTCGGGCACTGTCGGCGGCCAACGCGGATTTTTCAGGTGTGATGACGGGGTTGGAACTTCGTGGCTGAGGATAAATGACAATGCGCACCAGTACGGATATGCCGGATGGTGCGGCGGGGATCAGGAAGTTTACGGAAGGATGTACATAGGAACCAACGGCCGCGGCACGCTTTACTGCGACAGCGCCGCAGGCACTGCGACCCCGACAATAACAGGAACGCCGCCGAGCGCGACACTCACACCGACAATCACAAGAACACATACAATTACACCGACATATACAGTAACACCCATGCAGTGCAATGATTTTTTATACTCCGGAGAGGCTCCTAAAAATCTGGCATCGGGCGGGAGTTATATAGGCACAAGCGGAACGGTCAACGAAGTTACCGCTCAATACTATTCCGTTTCGCACAGTATGCAGGTGCATTTTTTATGGCCTGACGGCTGGTATCAGGGAATGGCGTTCAATTGGTCAAACTGGAACGCATCAGGGACATATAACGCGTCGTCCGCAACCGCATTGAGTATGTGGCTTAAGTCGGAAACCGGAACCATAAATACATTGGCCATATCACTGGGCGATTCGGCGGGCGGCGGGTCGAACGCAGTTCAGGTTACCGCATATCTGGCAGGAGGTGTTACCACAACCTGGCAGGAACTGAGGATACCGCTTTCCGCGTTTACAGGTGCCGATATGTCCCTGCTTTGGGAACTGAGGATAACCACGGGAGGGTCCCAGGCAGGCGACCAGATATTTTATCTTGACGACCTTTCATTTGTAAATGCATGCGGCACGCCGTCCTTTACTGCCACTGCCTCAAGCAGTCCCACGTTTACAAGGACATCAACGTTGACCGCGACGAGTACAACTACCGTGACAAATACTTGTACTGCCACACCGAGCCTTACCGGAACAAGGACATCAACCCTGACTGTTGTTGATACGGTGACTTTTACCGCGACGCCCCCGGCAACAGCCACCATGTCTGTGCCAAGCCCTTCATTTACCCAAACAGCAAGTTTAACATCCACACGCACTTATTCCGTGACTTATACGCCCACAGCCACGGACACACATACGTCAGCATCCACTTTCACTCATACCGTGACGCGGACTTTGACAGGAACAGCCACGGCTACGCAAACAGATTCGCCGGACTACAGCCCGACCCGGACAAGCACAGGCACGCCGCCTACGTCGACAAATACCCCGACAATAACGGCGACAAGTATAAACACCGCGACTATGACCGCGACAAATACATATACGCGGACAAATACAGCTACAAACACAAATACAGTGACAAGCACTGTGATAAATACATATACACGGACCGTCACGACCACGGGAACGCCGGCCAATACCGCAACCAGGACGCCGGTTTCTTCGGCCACTAACACGCCGGTAAGTACCTTTACCAATACCACGCTGCCGACTTCCACCCGGACTTTTACAAGAACTGTTACGCCAAGTTTTACAGGCACATTAACAATCACTCCAAGTTTTACCAGGACTGTAACGCCGACGGCTTCCCGTACCGTTACGGTAAGTTTCACAAACACACCCGAGCCCAACACACCTACCTCTACGCCAACAATTGTAATAGCCGATAAATTTGAAATTAAAGATGTCGTGCTGATACCAAACCCGTATAATCCGGCACATGGAAATTTCAGCGCTTCGATTAATCTTACAAGCCCGGCCTCCGGACTGACGGTAAGCATATATACGGTCTCATTCAGGCTTATTATGAAGAAAAGCATGAGCGTCAGCGCATACGGCATCTACACTTTGAGCCTTACAGCTGACAAATTTACCGGGCTTTCCAACGGCACGTATTATGTCGTCATATCAGGCATAACGTCCGGTGGAACGAGAGCCGCGTCGAAACCGGCGGTTTTGATAATCCTGAAATAGAATCCGGTTCTAAAACATGAGAACGTGAAATTTACGCTTAAATACTAAATAGATTTAGTAAAAACGAAGGGCAAAATGAACGACTGATGAGTACGCGGATATATTGAATTATGCACAGTTTTGTATTTTGTTTATTATGTTTCCGGACCGTCATCTGCCTCAAGGCGGTTAACTTATGGCTTGTGGCTCGCCTTTTACTTTAACGGAGTCTTTTTAGTTCTCCGAAACGTAAATCCTCTTCGCCTTTGGCCCTCTTTTTCCGCTTATATAGTCCATGTAGGTCTGTGTGTGGAAATCTTCCTGCTCATCGGTCATCCCTGCATACTCTTCCCAGGAGGCCATTTCAGAGAGCTTAACCTTTGCCAGTTTTTTCTTTGACGGTGTTATTGAACATATTTTTACGCGCATTATGGCTTTCTCCGGGGTAATTTAATAATCGCATCACTTTTTTTGTTAATTGTATTTCGCACCTGCATTGAGGTGTGTTTGAGGCAAGTTTTTGGATAACTAAATCAGATACATATTACTACACATCTGGGAATTATTCAATGAAAAATACCACAACAATGATTTTGGCAAATGACTTCAGGCACCAATGACCTTGCCAGGGAGGTTTTTTTATGTTATATAATATAATGGTAATTTAAAACCAGGGAGGAAATCATGAAAAAAAACATCTTGTTATCATCGGTTATATCGCTGTTTGCGCTCGTACTGCTCTTTTCGTGCAGCAAAAACAACCCGACAACCCCGGAACCAACTGAAACGCCCACGGTGTATTTGTCGGCCACTATTACGCCAACATCCACCGACAGCCCGACGCAGAGCATGACACCCACGGTCACGTCGACAGCTTCGGATTCACCGACGTTCACGGTCTCGCCGACATCCACGGCGACAGCCACAGCCACGAATACGCCCGAGCATCCCACCATATCGGGCAACCTGGTTCTACCTTCACCGCATCAGGGGGTTGTATGGGAAGTGATTGTGGATACGGACATGAATTTTAACAACGGCATTATCAATATGGCAATGGGAACATGCGGGTCGTCAAGCAATGTGCCATACAGCGTGACAGCACCCGCGGGAACCTATTATATGTACGCGCTGGTCAAGACAGTGGGCGTGCTCACCAGCCCGCCTATTGCAGGCGACTATCTGGGATGGTACGGCGCGACATATCCGGACAACCCGTCTGAGGCGTCAGCGGTATTTACCGCAGACTCAGAACTGTCAGGGCAGGACATGACCATGGTACTGGCCCAAAATAATGTCGCTGGAACCCTGACCCTGCCGGCCAATGCGGAAGGCAAGCAGATGCTCCTGGCGATCCACCCGACAACGGACCCGTCGGAGGGGGTGTTTTACCTTGCCCTGGAAAACATCTCGGGCAGCACCGGTACGACTCTGCCCTATCAGGCACTGTGTTATATGCCGGGTACATTCTACATTACGGTCCAGATTTCATCCAACGGCAATACGCTCCCGAGGGCGCCGATTGCAGGGGATTATGTGGGACAGCTCTCTCCGCCGGCAGTCATGGAACCTGAGAACGATAACCAGCCGTTGAACATAACGCTATATACCTACTAAAGGCGTCTCAATACTAAAGGCGTCTCAATAGGAAAGGCGTCTCAAAAAGGGCAGTGTACTAGTCCTTATTGAGACGTTTTTTCCCTTGAGACGCCTTTCTGGTTGAATTTTACCGTTTTTTCCGTATAATATTCCCATTTGGGCGGCTGAGCCCTTCAATAATGATAATACTATATCTCATCAGGAGGATACACATGAAAGACATGTCAACACTGCAGAAGTTAAGGCTCCAGTACAAACCCCGGCTCCCGGCCATTTTAAAATCAGGCGTATCATCCATCAAACCTAAACTCGGCAGGCCCACTTCATCCATAGCGGACGCGGACAAACTAAAAGAGATGTTTGATCATAATTTTGGCAAGCCGGTAATAACTTTTGGCAAGGGAAAAAATTCCTCATATAACAAAAAGGCGATAAAGGTCGGCGTGGTGCTCTCGGGCGGCCAGGCAGCGGGCGGGCACAATGTTATAGCGGGCCTTTTTGACGGCCTGAAAAAAGTCAACAAAAATAACAAACTGATAGGGTTTTTGGGCGGCCCATCGGGTATCATCGACGGTAAAATGATGGAGATAACGGATAAAATAATGGACGCCTACCGCAACACCGGCGGGTTTGACATCATACAGTCGGGCAGGACAAAGATAGAAACGCCCGAACAGTTCGCAAAGTCAAAACAGAATATAGTGGGGAACGGCATATCCGCCCTGGTAGTTGTCGGCGGCGACGACTCAAACACGAACGCGGCGCTTCTGGCAGAATATTTCGCCAAAGAGAATGCGCCGGTGCAGGTCATCGGCGTGCCAAAGACAATAGACGGCGATTTAAAAAACGATATGATTGAGACATCTTTTGGTTTTGACACTGCTACCAGGATATATGCCGAGACGGTCGGGAATATCTGCCGTGACGTCAATTCCGCACGTAAGTACTGGCATTTCGTGCGGTTGATGGGCAGGAGCGCCTCGCACATAACCCTCGAGGTTGCTTTCCAGACGCAGCCGAACGTCGCGTTCATAGGCGAAGAGGTATTGGCCAAAAAGATGACATTTGCCCAGATAATCGATTCGCTGGCAAAGGTTGTTGTTGAAAGGGCCGAGAACAAAAAGAATTTCGGCGTCGTGCTCGTACCGGAGGGGCTCATCGAGTTCGTACCCGAGTTCAAAACCCTCATAAAGTCCCTGAATGACGTGCTCGCAAAATATGAAACGGACCTCGCAAAACTCGACAGCGTCCGCGCCAAAAAGGATTTTATATACACCAAACTCGAGCCCGGTCTGGCTTCCCTCATGAAATCCATGCCCGACGGCATCGAGAGCCAGCTCATACTGGACCGCGACCCGCACGGCAACGTGATGGTATCGCAGATAGAGACCGAAAAGCTGCTCGTGGATATGCTGGACAGGAAACTCAGGGAGATGAAAAAAGAGGGGACATACAGCGGCAAGTTCGCCGCAATTACCCACTTTTTCGGGTACGAAGGCCGCTGCGGTTTCCCTACGAATTTTGACTCCAATTACTGCTACGCGCTCGGCTATAACGCGGTGATGCTCATCGTGAACGGATTTACGGGATATATGTCATCAATCCGCAACCTGACAAAGGATCCCTCCATGTGGAACGCCGGCGGGGTACCGCTGACCATGATGATGAACATAGAACGCCGCAAAGGCGAGGACAAACCGGTCATACAGAAGGCACTCGTGGAACTGGACGGCAAGCCGTTCAAAGCATGGGCAGCCATGAGGGACAGGCTCGCTGTCAACGACGAATACCTCTTCCCGGGGCCAGTGCAGTATTACGGCCCGGCCGAACTGGTTGATGCGACCACGAAGACACTACAGTACGAAAAGGGAAAAAAATAGGTTCAGGGTCCAAAAGGCACCATGAGCAGGATATAGAAACCGGGGGCGGGGATGCGCCCCCGGAACGGTATAATACGGCTACCGCGGAGCCATGCACTGCGGGCAGGGGTTAAATAATACATGTTTTGTGGAGAAAAAACCTCCGTAAAAACATTTTCAAGGAGAACCTATGGTTTCCAGGAAATCCAGAAGGTCAAAAGCCGCTCCGCACAAGAAATCCAAGCTCGGGCTTTATTTTGCTTTTGGCATAATACTGTTCGTGTCTATGGTGCTGAGGCTGTATCAGCCTGACTGGTACAACGACAGGCAGTTTCACCCTGATGAACGGTGGATAGTGGGAAATGCCGTGCCCGAGATTAAATATTGGGGTGATAAGCCCATAGGGATGCAGTACGGCTCCCTGCCGATGTACATCCTCTCGACATACAAAGGCTTAGTCGACTCCATAAACAACTCTACGGGCCACCGCATGGACATGAACAGGGCGTATATAGGCGGGGCCAGGGCCATATCCGGGATTTTTGACACGGGCACAATCGTTTTCATTTTCCTTACTGCGCTTTTGTTTTTCGGACCGGGGACGGCCATTTTGGCCGCGCTCATCCTGGGTTTCATGCCGCTGCATATACATTCAGCGCACTTTTTTACCGTTGATACATTCACGGCATTTTTTGTGGCGGGAGGAGTCTATTTTGCGGCGAGGATATACAAGTACGGCCGTCTTGCCGATTATATAGTCGCGGGCGTGCTATATGGCATGGCCCTGGCGTCAAAATCGGCCGCCATCCCGATGGCGTTTGCGGTCATTACCGCCCATCTTATGAGGTTCTTTGGAATGAAGGCAAAAACCAGGGCGGAAAAAGCGGAAAAAAACGGGATGTGGCTCTTTCTCGCGTGGGCCGCTGTCGTCGCTTTTGCGGCCTTTTTTATCTGCATGCCCCACGCCCTGCTTGATTTCGAAAAATTCATGCAGGACCAGAACGCGCAGAAAAACATACTGATAACGGGCACGGGGGATGTGCCATATAACAGGCAGTACATAAACACAACACCTTTTATATTTTACATAAAAAACCTCGTGCTCTATACCATGGGCATACCCGCAGCCTCGCTGGCATGGCTGGGCATAGGCTTTTATCTAATCGCGTTTTTCAAAAAACTCTTTCAGGGAAAGTTTGAGCACAGGGAAATACTGCTGCTATTCTCTTGGATGATACCGTATTTCCTCGTGGTAGGGGGCTCGTTCGCAAAGTTCAACAGGTACATGCTGCCATTGACGCCGTTTTTGGCGCTCATTGCGGCTAAATTTGCGGTTGACATATACAATTGGGTCAAGGACAAAAAAATAGGCGCTTTCATAATGGCGGTTGTCATAGCGGGTTCTGTATTTTACGGGCTCGCATTCATGAACGTCTATACCAATTCGCATCCCTGGATAGATGCTTCGCGCTTTATGATACGGGAGGTCCCGGACGTGACTGTGGAAGCGGACGGGAAAAGCCACAGGACCAGGGTTTTAAACGAGATGTGGGGCGACGACCTGCCGGTTCATGTCGAGGGCCGCGGCTCGGCGGAGTATGAGAACCTGAAATGGAACCTGCAGGAGCCCGATTCCCCAAACAAACTCGAGGAACTGTCAAATATGCTTTCCTACACTGACATAGTGGTCATGGCAGACAAGCGCGCTTACGGGACGTACCAGCGCATACCCCAGCGCTATCCGCTGAACTATTTTTATTATACCACCATGCTGACCAACCCGGAAAAGTTCGGGTACAGGAAGATTTATGACAAAGTGAATTATCCTTCATTGTTTGGCATAACAATAAATGACGATAAGGCGGACGAGTCATTCCAGCTTTATGACCATCCGAGGGTATTCCTGTTCAAGAACGAGGGTAAAAAGACAAAAGACGAGTTAAAGGCGCTGCTGCTGCAGGGCCAGATGGACACCATGGCGAAGTTTGGCAACATAAACGTTAACACCCCTCCCAGGGAAGGGATAAAAGGAAAAAAAGGCATAAACAACCCCAACATCGGCCAGGCACGCGATAAAGTGGTGCCGGTTATCCCGCAGCTTTCCATATTTATGTGGTACGCGCTCATACAGCTTTTCGCTTTCATGGCGCTGCCGCTGTGTTTCACCGTGTTCAGGAACTTAAAAGACAAAGGTTACGGCCTGGCAAAGGTGGCGGGCCTGTTTTTCTTTGCCTGGATAAACTGGATGCTGGTATCGCTCAATGTTTGGAAATTTTACCAGGTGAACCTGTGGATACTGCTCGCCGCGCTCTTCGGGGTGAGCCTGTACTTTACCATGAAAAACAGGCATGAGTTCACCTCATTTGCCGCAGGGAACAGGAAATACATAATCGTCACCGAGTCGGTGTTTCTGGGGGCTTACGCGTTTTTCATACTTGTAAAACTTTTCACTCCGGACATCCACAATATCATGGGCCACGGCTATAACGGCGGCGGCGAGCCGATGGGCATGGCCTATTTATCCGCCATATTCAACGCGGTCAAGTTCCCGCCGCATGACCCGTGGCTCTCGGGTTTCACGCTGAACTACTATTACTGGGGACAGCTCATGCTGGCTACAGCGACAAAACTGCTGGGATTCATGCCAAAGGTGACCTACAATCTCTCACTCTCACTGCTTTTTGCCCTGTGCGCGGTTTCGGCCTTCTCGCTGGTTTACAACATGACCGGCAAATATAAATACGCGGCGCTCGGCGCTTTCCTGCTGGCCTGCGCCGGCAATTTCCACACACTGACGTGGATATATGAAAAAATAACAAGCGCCTCCAACCTGCAGTGGCTGGCCCGGTCGCTGAGCACGTTCCAGTTTATATGGGACCCGACCAGGATATATCCGTCACCCACCATTACTGAAATGCCTTTCTTTTCATACCTGTACGCCGACCTTCATGCGCACAACATAGTCATACCAATTACCTTACTGGTGCTGGGGCTCGTGCTGAACATAATGAAGGCCGACAACAGGGGAATGAACGTGCTGGATTCTTTCGGGAAAAATACGGCGGATAAATGTTTAACGGCGGGAACGCTCGCCGTGGCAGTGGGTTCCATGCTGGCGATAAACACCTGGAACGCTCCCGGGGTAATCCTTGTCACGGCACTCGCGCTGTTCATGCTGTATGTCAGCCTGGCGCGCGGGAATTGGAAAGTCCTGAAAAAGGCAAAGATGCCCGAGAGGCTAAAACAGCTCGGGTATCCGGCGCTGGTAATGGCCGGAGTTGTATTCGGCATACTGGCGCTTTCCTATGCCGCATTCCTTCCTTTCCACATGAATTTCGGCTCGCCATATTCGAGGATAGGTTTTGTGACCGGACCCGAGAGGGCCTCGCTTTTCATGATGTTTGAGTATTTCGCCATCTTTTTCTTTGCCATATTTGCTTACTCGTTCCTGGTCCTGGACGGCGGGTTCGCGCAGTTTGCGTCAAAGACAGGGCTGTTAAAACTTAAAATGAAAAAATTTAATATGGACAGGATTAGGGCACACGTCGGGAATGTTTTTGACAAAATTACATGCAACAACGCGCTCATGGCCAGGTTCATAATTGCATGTGCGGTCACGGCGCTGTTTTTTGGCCTGCTGTTCTTCAAAGAAACCTTTTCGTTCATTCTCATCATGTTCTCAGTGGTGACATGGGCGCTGGTATTTGTGAAGGACCGCGACGAGATGTTCGCGCTTGTGCTGGTGTTTTTATCGCTCGGCATGATCGCGGGCGCGGAGCTGATTTATGTAGCCGACGGCAGGATGAACACGGTATTCAAATTTTATATGGTGGTGTGGACGCTCATGTCCATCGCGGCGCCCTACCTGCTGTTTAAGTTCGTATCCGCGTTCAAAAAGCAGTTTGCGAAGGGCAAAAATGACCGGATATACATCACGTCAGGCACCATAGGCGGGCTGGCACTGGCGCTGGGGCTTGCTTTCGCGGACGCCAGGACAGGCATGGCGCTGTACAGGGCTTTTTTCATCATTGTCGTGTTCGGTGCTCCGCTGGCTTTTGTGGTGTTAAAGGATAAAATAGGCAGGTACATACTGGCCTCGGCCATGATATTCCTCATGGTACCGGCGGTTATATACCCCGTCATGGGGTCGGCCATTAAAATTGGCATTTGCAGCATGAATCTGAACACGACGAAACTCACCCCGGGCATAGACGGGACCAGGTACATGTCAAAGGCAGACCAAAGGCCCGGGTCGCCGTCGGATTTTGACAGGGCGGACTACGGTGCCATAGAGTGGATAAACAATAACATGCCGAAGATAGAACCGATACTGGAAGCTCCGGGCGAAGAGATGTACAGGGGCTACTCGAGGATATCAATCTTCACGGGCATGCCGACTCTCGTAGGCTGGGGTTACCAGGTGGGCCAGCAGAGCGGCAGGGGCGATGAAGTCGCGCAGCGCAACAATATGGCAAATCTCATTTACAACACTCCCGACCGGGAACAGGCAAAAAATTTGATAAATAAATACGGCATCAAGTACGTATATGTGGGGAACATAGAACGCGCCAGGTACGGTGCGGGCGCGGACAAGTTTCAGTTCATGTATGATACGGTCTATTCAAAGGACGGCGCCGTAATTTATAAAGTACAATAATGGTTTTCAAACGCATACTGGATGCGGCGGGGAACATCGACACCGCGGCATTTGAGTTTATCAATATCAAAATGCACAACGAGTTCGCCGCACTGCTGATGAAGCTCGCGGCGAACGATGTTTTCCTGGTGCTGGTTTTGGGCGCCGGGTTTTACCTGCTCTTTAAAAATTTCGGCGAAAAGGAAAAAAGGTCGCTGGCGGCCGGGTTATGGGCGATAATCACAGGCAACTGCGTCAGCGGTTCCATTTTAAAACCAATGTTCAAAAGGTTAAGGCCCTTTGTCGAGGTTGACGGCGCTTACATGCTGTCATGGGCCTCGGCAAAGAGTTACGCGTTCCCCTCGACCCATACTGTCATGGCAGCCGCGTTGTGTGCCGCACTGTGGCGGGATAATCCGAAAGCAAGGCCGTATCTGGCATCGTTTCTACTGCTTGTGGCGTTTTTTTGCGTCTACACGGGAGGGCATTACCCGGGAGACGTGCTGGCAGGGGCGCTGGCTGGATGGCCGATAGGGCTGGCGGTAAGGTTTATAAGTGAATGGAAAATTATGAGTAAAGTGCTGAAATAACAAAACCGGCAGCCGGATATTTTTTAACAGCCGAAGCTTTAGCGGAGGAAGTTCAGGGTGCGCCGGTCAGTTGAACAGAAAAAGCGCCGTTAGCCAGCCTGAAATGCCGCGACTGCCGGGTCAGTTGATTAAATGGAGAAAAAATGGGAAAAATAAATTATTTTCTGTTACCAATACTGATGCTTTTTTCCACCGTATTGTGCGCGGCCGATGAGTCTGCGGTGAATGTCCTCTGCTACCACCGTTTCAAACCGCGTAACGCTTCGGATTCCTATGCCATTTCCGTGGAGCGGTTCAGGTCCCACCTGCAGTATTTAAAGGACAACAATTACAACGTCATATCCATGAAACAGTACCTCACAGCCATGGAGGATGGCAAGCCGCTTCCTGACAAAAGCGTCATGCTGACCATTGACGACGGCTACAAGGATATAATAACACACGGGTACCCGGTGTTAAAAGAGTTCAATTACCCGTGTACTGTTTTTCTGTACCAGGATTTTTTGCCGGGCGGCAGGTCCGCGCTGAACACGGCCGATATAAAGGCGCTTTACGCGGAAGGCTTGATGGACTTTGGGTGCCATTCAAAGAGCCATCCGGTAATGACAAATAGAGGGTTGAAAAGCGATGAGAAGTACGCTGAGTTTCTGGAAAAAGAAACCGTGGGAGCGCGCGAATACCTGCGTAAAAAGACCGGGCTCGATATCGACACCATGGCCTATCCGTACGGCGCATACTCTTTTGAGGTGTGGAAGTTCGTGGAAAAAGCCGGTTTCAAGGCGGCTTTTTCAGTTGTGCCTTCGTATAACACGGCCTCTACATATAAGTATGCCCTGAAAAGGACGATAATTTATAATACGACAAAGGCCGAGAACTTACGGAAGATACTGGAAATGAAGCCCTTAAAAATCATCTCCACATACCCTGCGGACGGTGATATAATAGAAAATAAGATGCCTGTCATGAAGGCGGTTTTCGCGGACGACGCGGGATTAAACACCGCAACCGTGCGTTTTGTGATGGGCAGGGTTGTATTAAAAGATACGGTATACGACCCGG
>JAJFUW010000067.1 GCA_021372235.1 Spirochaetia bacterium | reverse complement strand
ATTTGTTGTCGTTTTCTTTCATCTGCGCTATGAGTTCATCCGCCATCCGCGCAGCCGCTTTTACATTCGGATGGTAATCGCATGCCCGGTCACTTTCGCCCAGCATGGACATCTCCACACGGAACACTTTCTTGTCCCTGTTCTTTTTAAAAAATTCATCCATATAAGTGAAGAAGGGCTCCTGCTGCGCCGGCCCGGTAACGCAATAAATCCGGGCGGAAGGGTAAACTTTCCTGACCTTCTTAACAAGGCTGATATAGCTGTTAATGAAATTCTTCCTGTCCGGCTTCGGATCGGTTGAAAAATCATTTGTGCCCAGGTTGATCACGACCGTATCAGGGATCCATGACCCGTGGTCCCATTTTACCGTATCATCGCCGTACAGGGTGTTGTCAAAATAGGACGGCATGGGCCTGGCTGACTTTTTTTCTTTTTCCGCGTAGTTGCGTACCACTCCGCGGCCCGACACGGCCACTATGTGGAAATCGGCGTTCAATCGCCTTGCCGCGACAGCCGCGAAAGAGAGCCAGTTATTCTTGTATTTCCTCTCGTTTTCGCACTTTATTCCCGGGCCTTCCACGCCGTAACCCACAGAGAGCGAGTCCCCGATAAACAGTATTTTCCCGGCGGGTTTTACAGGCGCATCCAGCAGTTTGCCTTTTGGTCCCAGTATTATACCCGTGCATACGGTCATTCCGTCATAGCCTTCGGTCCTCTTTGCGATCACGGCGGTGTGGCGGCCGTTGGGCAGGCCTTTCGCGAGGATATACTCCTTTTTACCAGGTGTTGTCACCAGGTTCTTTTTCTGCCTGCCATCAATAAATACATTAAAATCATTCCTGCCTTCATCCTGCAGTATGACGCCTGCCATGGTTCCGGTAAAATTAAAACTCAAAGCCACGCCCGGCCAGTCAAAACGCGGGGCTGACGGGTTGGTAAAATCAACGCGCCCCGACCACGAGACCGCACTGGTGTCAGGCGCTATCACTGTGTTCGCTGCCATTACATTGCCTCCATAAATAAAAAAAATAAGGGCCAATATGGATTCTCTCATGTTAACCTCCTTGACCTTGGTACATTTTAACACAAGCCTGTGTGTTTTTAAAAGTACAAAGACAGAGTTTTGCGGTAAAACCGGATGGCCGTTTCATGGGTGCCTTAACTTACGGCGCGTTTTTAGCTCGTTTTTCTGCGTAAAAACCCGTGCCTTTGCAGTATGACATTACGTGTTCCAGGTCTTTTTTGGAACGCATTACCCCTGGCCAGTACGGAAAACTCCTGCACTGCATTGGCCTTACCTCATATATGACGCACCGCGATTCCACTAAAAAGCAACAACCTTCGGCGTCCAATTTCAGCACCCTTCCAAAAAGGAAAAACCGGTCGGTAAATCGTTTGCGAAACTCTTTTTTACACACGGCCAGGTATTCCATTATGCGCTTCTCCTCCCCGCGGCCCAAAAAGACATACCCGTCCACCCTGCAACAATCGCCGCATTTTTTGCAGTTATGGGTTACGGTGTAGCCGGGCGCTTTGCGACTGAACATCAGCGCTCTTTTTTCATTACGTAAAAAACGTAACCGTAGAACTTCGAATATTTTGCATACATTGCAATCTCCCTTTCGTACATGGAGACAACCTCCTGCGCTTCTTTTACGCCGGCATACTTATCCTTCATCCATTTAAGCCACACGGCCATGGGCCTGTAATAATTGAGTGTCCATGAGTATGACGGCAGGACAAAAGCGTCCACGGCAGTGTACCCGCAACGGCTTATAACCTGCAGGTTCTGTGCCGGAGTTGCAATCGGGGGATATTCAGCACGCCAGAATTTTTCCAGTTCCGCCGGCCTATCATCTGTCAGCCAGGCAACGTCAGAAACCGCGGCGTAGCCTCCGGGTTTGATGAACTGTTTCCAGTAAGTGATTCCCTTTTCAAACCCAATGGAAAATACCGCTCCTTCGCTCCACACGGCGTCATAAAAACCGGGTTTTTCCCCGAGTTCCGTAAAATCACCCGTTTCGGCCGTTGCCCTGTGCCGCAGCCCGGCTGTCTGTATCTTTTTGTTGAGTTCGTCTATAAAAGGTTTGCGGCTGTCAATGGCTTTTATGACCGCCGATGTATTTGCCGCGAGTGCCATTGTCTGACTGCCTGTTCCGCAACCCAAATCCAAAACGTCAGGCGAGTCCGGCAGCCTCATAAGCATATATGCGTGCAGGGTCGAAGCCGTGTCACCGGGCCCCTGCCTTTCAAGTTTTCCAAACAGTTCATAAAAATATTTATTCATCGGGGCCACGGTTCCCTTTTGCCGTAATCATTGGTTTGACAGCCAGTCTTTTGCCGTCTCTATCCTGTCAAAAAGCACCAGGTTGCGCCTTCCTGTGAACCTCTGAACGGCCATATACGCAAGCTTTTTAAAACCGGTTACGCCCACCACTGCCGTTACTTTTATATATGGCCTGTCCCGGAATGCAAGTTCCTTTAGCGCCTCAGACAGACGGTATTCGTATGGCGAGAACCTGACGTCAACCAGGCAGTATACCGATTCCTTCGGGTGCTTTTTTACCATATTTTTTGCATCTTCTATGGCGGAGAGCATCTCCTCCGGTTTTGAATAGGTGAAATCCATCAGCAGTATCTTCCTGCCGTTATGCGTTATGTTCCTGATCTGCGCCATCTTATCTCCCCTGTATGGCCGGACAGGCGACTATCACCGCGTTGCTGCGGAGTTTACTTTTTCCTGTTCTTTTCCATACCACGGACAGTTTTTTGCTTGTTCCATACATCGGTTATATAACGTTTACTTTTACCACATATCCACTCTCCGGGTCAAGCGCTTCTATGTTGTTCCGGCAGATGAACGCGGTGTCCGGCTTGCCGTTGCTATATTTCTTGATGCCTTTGAAGCAATACCCCCCGCCTTTATGTTTATTAGTTTTTTTCATGGCAGCCGGTATATCGGAACAGGGGGGGCGGACCGCCGATATGCCGTTCAACT
>JAJFUW010000066.1 GCA_021372235.1 Spirochaetia bacterium | reverse complement strand
ACATCCACTATGTTGTTGATGGGGCGGATACCCATGGCTGTAAGGGTGTCTTTGAGCCAGTCCGGCGAAGGGCGGATTTTTACTCCCTCTATGATGCGGGCGCTGTACCTGGGGCACAGAGCTGGCGACTGCAGGTTGATTTTTAGTTTTGAGTTGATGTCAAGTGAACTTCCTATGTCATCGGGTGCTATGGTACAGGACGGGGATTTGAGGGTAAGTCCGGTCCTTGAGGCAATGAAACGGGCAACGCCGGTCACGCAGAGCAGGTCGGGCCTGTTGGGCGTGATCTCGAGCGACAGGACAGTATCCTGTTTGAACGGAGAATAAGGGGTGCCAACCGTGAATTTTGAGGGATCAAGCACGAGAATTCCATCCGACTCTTTTTCGAAACCGAGTTCGGACAGGGAACATATCATGCCGTTGGATTCCACGCCGCGGATTTTGGCTTTTTTTATCTTGAAACCGCCAGGAAGTTCAGCCCCTATTTTTGCCAGTGCTACTATTTGCCCGGCCTCGACATTGGGCGCTCCACAGACGATTTTGAGTGTTTCGGTGCCGTCTGTGACATCGCAAAGGTTTAGGTTGTCGGCCTGGGGGTGCTTTTCTTTTGTCAAAATTTTTGCCACTACTACTCCCATAAATGGAGGCTTGATTTCGTGGACATCCTCAACAGGTAAGCCTGAAACGTTGAGTTTGTCCACCAGTTCGGAAGGTGATATGGAAATATCTATGTAATTCTTTAACCAATTATAGCTTACAAGCATTGAAAATCTCCTTAAATCATTGAATTTTATTGATTATTACACAATAAGGAATTATTGTCAATTTTAATGTATTGGTTAAAAAATTCCTATTTTTGTACTAAAAGGCGCGCTTGCGGAACAATCTGAAGCAAAAAAATAACTTATAAATAAGGAGAAAAATAGATTCTTGCCTATCCGGACAGCACATTGGCCATAAAGGTCTTTTATATAATGGAAAATATGGTTGTGAAACTGTCAATTTTTCTTGCAAAAATTAAATTATTATAATAAGATAAATTTGTCGGAATAAAATTATACAAGGAGATACAGGAATGGACATTAAAGAAATCCGTCAGAGCCTGGTGGAATTGAAAGAGAGGGCTTCAAAGATAGAGGTGTATCTTTGACGTTGCTCACAAAACTGATAAAGTATTAGACCTGGAACAAAAGACACAGATGCCTGATTTTTGGAAAGATAATAATGCAGCCAAAGCCATTCAATCACAACTTAAAGCATTCAAGGATGACATAGAAACCACAAAAGAAATTAAACGTGCCATAGAAAATGTTGAAGTATCACTTCAACTGCTTGACGTTGAAAAGGATTCCTCTCTGGAAAAAGACCTGATAGAAAAATTTCCGCTGGTTGAAAAACTTATCCACAAAGCCGAATTTACCCTGATGTTTTCCGGGCCACATGACCGCTCAAATGCTATTGTTACCATTCACGCCGGTGCAGGAGGGACAGAATCGTGCGACTGGGCGCAGATGCTGCTTCGGATGTACATGATGTGGTGCGAGAAAAAAGGGTTTGATGTCTCGATAGTCGATTCGGCTCCCGGGGATGGAGCCGGGCTGAAAAATGTAACAATGGAGGTAACCGGCGGATATGCTTACGGTCATTTCAGGGCTGAAAAAGGCGTTCACAGGCTCGTCAGGATATCGCCGTTTGACTCAAACAAGCGCAGGCATACGTCATTTGCATCCCTGGAGTGCATCCCTGAGATAGATGACGAGATAGTGGTGGATATCCGCGATGATGACCTCAAAGTGGACACCTACAGGGCTTCGGGTGCGGGCGGGCAGCATATAAACAAGACGGAATCGGCGGTCAGGATAACTCATATCCCCACCGGCGTGGTAGTTTCGTGCCAGATGGAACGTTCCCAGATGAAAAACAGGGATACGGCCATGAAAATGCTTAAATCTAAATTGTACGCCATGCAGGAAGAGCAGATGGCGCAGAGGATAGAGCAGCTGGCCGGGGAGAAAAAGACCATAGGGTGGGGAATGCAGATAAGGTCCTACGTCCTGCATCCCTACAAAATGATCAAGGATTTGAGGACCGGTGTGGAACGAGGGGACGTGGACAACGTCCTGGACGGAGATCTCGATGTATATATTGAGGCATTTTTGAAAATGGAGGCAGAGGAGAGGTCAAATGCGAAAAATAAAATTTAACCTGCAGATGGCGGGGCTGATACCCGATTTTTTATACCAGTTCCTCGAGAACGACCTTGTGGAGAGGCAGTCCATAAACTGTCTGGAATTTGAGGACCTGAGGGACAGCTTAAAGAGCAATAAGGATAAAGAATTGGAGTCCATAAGGCGGTTTTTGAGCATTGGCGCGCCTCATGTTCATACCGGAGAGTGCGACAGCGGCCATGAGCACGAACATGAAGAGGAAGAAAAGGGAGCGGATGATGAGATAAATGTTGAATTCGGACCATCGGAACAGCTCGATGATGCCATGAAAGACGTTGATGCGGAGATACTCGAAGTGGATGAGGATGGGTTTCACGCCTATACACCCGGGGAATTAAAGTATGCCTTCGGAGAGATAATATACAATATAGACATGGTCTATGAAGTATACTGTGAGTATACCGGCGTAAATCCCATATTTACCGTGGGATTCAAAATGAAGAACGGTCTGGAGGCGGCTCTGGCCGTTGAGTTTTTGAAAAGGGGCGAAAAGGCCGAGGATACAGGAGAGGCGTTCGAGGTACCCATAAAAAATTCGTCGGTTTCTGACGATATATCATGCAGAGTTTATATATATTACAACACCGAAAAAACGGATGAATACGAAAAGGCGTTCAAAGAGATAACGGATATTATGGGAGTAAAACACGACGACCGATACATGGGCGGTTTACATTAAAACAGAGTTTTTATGAAATTCGGCCTGAAAGAGACGGCCCGTACTGGGTGCACGCTTGACAAGTACGGCGGTATGTTTGACCGGAGGTTTTCAGCTGTTGAATACGGGCGGGCGGGGTTGGCTCTTTTACGGCGGAAGCGTGTGCGCTCGGGATAGGCGCGCGCGGTTGAGGCGGACGTTATTTATGGGATACCCGCCTGACGCTCGCACCGTATATGTTGTTCCTCCATGACGGGCATCCGGATTGTAATTTTTCACCTCGACATGCTGACGGAACCGGCGATGGTAATGAAAGCAGAGATACACGAGTATACCAGCCGGTAAATATGAGACACCAAAAGTCGGAATTTGTGGAGCGTATCATGAAAGAACCGGCGTTTGAAAAGCGGCGGTTTGAGGTAAGAATGGATTTTGAGTTTTTGAAGGTAGGCAGCGAATATTTTTTTATGCACAGATAAAATCAGAGATAACGCGCGCATTAATGCTTGATACAAAGTTATGTTTTATGCTACTATCACCTGAATGTAATGTCCTGTGTATATGGCAGGAATACCTGACAAAAATTTCCGAATGATATGACCGGAGAAACAGATGGAAAAAAAATTACGTGTGGGAATTATAGGATGCGGGACGATATTCCCGATGCACGCCGAGTCGGTACGGCAGGCGTGTAAAGACGCGGCGCGGCTTGTCGCGGTCTGCGATATAAAACAGGACAGGGTATTCGCCGCGTCCGCAAAATATAAATGTACGGCTTACGCCAATTACAGGACCATGATAGACAAGGAAAACCTTGACGTTGTTCATGTATGTGTGCCGCACTATCTGCACAGCGAGATGGCTGTTTACGCCGCCGCGCACGGGGTTAACATATATATGGAAAAGCCCATGGGCATAAATATACAGCAGGCCAAAGATATTGTGAAAGCGGTTAAGGAAAAGCCGGTCAAAATGGCCGTCTCTTTCCAGAACAGGTTCAATCCGTCAACCCAACTGGCGAAAAAAATGATAGCCTCGGGAGAACTCGGCAATATCATATCGGCCAGGCTGGTGCTCGCATGGCACAAATCCGACGAATATTACCTGAAATCGGACTGGAAAGGAACCGCGGACAAAGAGGGTGGCGGCGTGGTCATAGACCAGGCCATCCACTCGCTGGATATCCTGCGGTATCTTTTCGGCACACAGATAGAGTGGATAGACGCCACGACAGCCAACAGGATGCACGTCAGGATACAGGTGGAGGACGAAGCAGCCGGTGTGATAATGTTCAAGGACGGAGCTTACGTAAATTTCTACACCATATGCCACAACTCCTACGACGATGATGTGGAGATGGAGATACACTGCGAAAAAGGCATGATAAAGATAGTGAAGGACACGGCCGATGTATGGATAAAGGATAAAAAGTTTGGCGGACACAAACGTTCGTCACCGAAGCCGGGCGAGTTCATCGATTACGGCGAGGGATGGAAGGATTACTGGGGTTACTGCCATTCCATAGAGATAAAGAAACTGTACAACTCCATACTAAACAACACCGCAGTTGATGTCAATGAGGACGAGGGCCTCGAAACGCAGTGGATGATAGACGGGATATATGAGTCGGGCAGGACGGGTAAAAAGGTCTTTATGGACGAATTTAAAAAGGCAAAAGGCTGAGTGCAATTAATAATTACCAATAATCAAAGGGCGCCACACATGGCGCCCTTTGATTATCATGAATAACAATCAAGAATCTCCCTTATTAACCGATATATTAATAAGATTTTTCTTAATTCAAACCGGAGAATGCCATGCGGTTAAAAGCAATTGCTGTTGTGTTGCTATTGTTCTCGCTTTTAACCCCGCTCTATTGCGCTGTCGACAACCGCGGCCGTGAGTTCTGGCTCGCAATGCCGCCCGGTTTCATACCCGGCAGTGTCACGAAACAGCTCCTGATAACATCCGCTGTCAATACGACTGTCAATATCGTCATACCCGAGATATTTTACAACCAGAACTTTTCAGTGATTGCGGGCGCTATCACCACCGTGAACCTGTGGTCAGACTCTGACGTGAGGTTGAACGACGCTGTCACCGGACTCGGGATACATGTAAGCGCGCCGGATGACGTCATAGTCTACGGCATCTGTACCGACGAGACGCGTTCGGACGGTTATCTCGGCATACCCGTGACATCCCTGGGGACAAACTATATAGTGTCATCCTACACCAATTCGGCGCTCGAATACCCGATGGGGACGCAGTTTGTGGTGGTCGGGGCGTACGACGGCACTACGGTTACCATCAATCCGTCGGTTACATGCATTTCAGCGGGCGCCACCAGGACGGCCGGTGTTGCATATACCGTGGTTCTGAACGAAGGACAGACATATCTTTTGCAGAACAACAACGGGGCGGGATATGACTTGACCGGGACTTTCATTGATTCTGACAAGCCGGTGGCGGTGTTCGGCTCCCATGTATGCGCCAACGTGCCGGTGGACAGGCTGTGGTGCGATTTTCTGGTGGAACAGCTGGCGCCTTCCACCAGCTGGGGCAAGGATTTTATCATAATACCTTCGGCAGGCAGGACGGGCGGCGATATCTACAGGGTTACCGCGGCCGAGGACAATACAAATGTTTACCTGGACGGTGCGAACCTGGTGAGCCTGAACCGGGGTTACTACGGGGAGGTCATAATCAGTGGCGCGGGCAATTTAACGGCTGATAAAAGGGTTCAGCTGATGCAATACGCCAACGGGACGGATTATGACGGCAATACCGGAGACCCTTTCATGATGACCGTACAGCCTGTTGAACAATACCTGTCGGACTATACGATAGGCGAACCTGCCGGGTTTACCGATAATTACCTGAACATCGCGGCGCCTGCCTCGGCGGTCGGCATAGCCGCGGTAGACGGGACGCCTATAGCGGCAGGCAGCTGGATAGCCGTGGGCACGAGTGGTTACTATGCCACGAGGGTCCTGGTGGATGCGGGCACGCATTACATAACTTCACCCGACCCGGTGGGTGTAACGGTATATGGCTTCGGCTACCGCGACGCCTACGGGTATCCGGGCGGGGCGGGGTATATTGATTTTGTCTCAACGCCGACGCCGACCATCACGCCGACAAAAACGCCGACATATACGAGGACAATCACACCGACGAGGACCGGCACAAGGACAATGACGCCCACAAAGAGCCCGACACCCGAGGGTTCGCTGACAATAACACCCACGTTTACCGAGTCGCCCGAGTCCACACCGGCAAATTCACGGACGAACACACTTACGCCGACGTTTACGCGGAGCGAAACATCAACACTGACCCATACCCGTACATCAATTTATACGCTGACATTTACGCCGACGGCTGCAAACGCGCATACTTTTACCGTCACAAAAACGCCGACTTTTAGCCGGACGGCATCGCCAACGGACAGCTTTACCGCCACGGTGACCGTTACAATGACATCCGGTACGACTTCAACCGTAACCCCAACCGCAACGATAACGCCTACGCCGCCCGCGCCCCCGACGTTCACGCAGATACCGGGGCCTTTCAGGCTGGATGTAAAAGACGCTTTCCCGGACCCGTTCAAGGACGAAACTGAGATTGTTTACCGGATATCACGCGATGCGGATGTGTATATAAAGGTTTTCACGGTATCTGGAGAGACTGTCGTTGAATCAGGGAAAATCCATGCGGCGGCAGGTTACAACCATTACCGCTGGAACGGGATGAACAGGGCAAATAATCCCGTAGCATCGGGCGTCTTTATTTACAGGGTGCTGGCGCGGGCGCAGACGGGGGAAAGTGCGTTTGAGTTCCGTAAACTGGTGTGCTTGCGGTAAAAAAATAATCACAAATCCCCAATAGGCAATAACCGTCTTTTGTTTTTTTTATTTGAGTTTTGTGATTTGGGATTTGTGATTGGTTTATTAGGATTTGTGATATAATATTTTATGGGAACAAATATGGGATAATGGTGTCTTTCGGGTGGATGATAAGGAATTACAACTTATAAACAAAGCCAAAACAGGCGACAGACGCGCTTTTGAGGAACTCGCACGCTCTTGCGGGCAGCGCATATATCGGCTTGCCCGGAGGCTGTCGGGCAATGAACAGGCTGCCGAGGATATAGCACAGGAAGCCCTGTTAAATGCTTACAAATCGATGACGAGATTCAAGGCGGACAGTTCTTTTTATACATGGGTATCGAGAATAGCCGTTAACATATGGAAGAATAGGGTCAGGTACGAGAAACGCAGGTTCTTTTTTTTTCATGACTCCCTGGACGAGGTCCGGGATACACAAGAGGGCGGCGTAAAGCCGGAGATAGCGGATAAAAAAGAGGATACGGCCGCGGAACTTGAAAAAATCGATAAGAAAGAGAAAGTGCAGGCGGCGCTCTCAAAACTGCCAGAACTTTCAAGGGCAATAATAATACTGCGCGATATAGAGGAACTAAGTTATGAAGAAGTGGCGGTTACGCTTGCCATACCGCTGGGGACCGTGAAATCGCGCGTGGCAAGGGCCAGGGAATCACTGAAAAACGAACTTCTGAAATTGATGGGTGATGAAGATGGAGAATAAGGAAAAACAGGCGGCAAAAAAGATATCAGAGTATATAGAGAAGGAAAAGGGCAAAAAAGAGCCTGAATTGCCCGTTAATTTCTATGCCACACTCGGACAGAAACTGGATAAGGTTGACGAAGAAAAAGCCGGTAAGAACTTCATGCTGAACCCGTGGTTAAGGGGCGCGGCACTGGGTTTTGCCGTCGTTCTGACGGTTGTGATGGTCAGGGAGTACCAAAAACAGGGTATCATAGGCAATGGAACAAAACTCAGGAGCGCGGCATCGGCTGAGATGGATCCGGCCATGACCGAATCATCTAAAACCAGGGTGGACGGCATAGGCAAAAGCCGGGAACTTGCTGTGTCTTCTAAGGAAGAAGGGTTCGGTTCCGCAAAGAAGAAGGAAGTACCTGTGATATCGACCGGGAAAAAGATGCAGTTGGACGTCATGAAAGATGTGGACCTGGCAGACAATGCGGGGGGCGAGATTTATCCTAAAAAGGCCGTTGCGGGGCGTGCTCCGGCAGCAAACTACAAAATGGCCGCAGTCCCTGAAGCGGCAGCTGATATGGAAGAGGTTCAACAAACTGTGGCAGAGGAAGCGCCCGCTCCTGCCGCGGCATCAGGAACGGTCAATTTCGCGGTCAAGGCACCGGCACGCGAAGGCGTTACGATGTGGAGCGGGACAATGTCGGGCGTGACCGCGGCGCAAAATATGGTATTTAGGGACAACAGCTCACTTCAGTTGTTCCTTAATGCACACCCGGATATCAGGTCCGGTATGGAAGTGGATTTTAGCACGAACATGGTAGTGGCGGTATTCATGGGCCAAAAGCCCACCGCGGGATATTCGGTCATCATATTGTCTGTGGAAGAGAAAGAGGACAGCGTGGTCGTGACCTATCTGGAGAGGGTGCCTGCCAAAAACGCCGTCCTGGCGCAGGTAATTACATCGCCGTACGCGATGAAGGTTGTGGCAAAGACATCCAAAAAGATTTTTTTTGTAAAACAATAGAACCGCATAAAATTTTACCTGCCCAAAATTAAAATCCAAGTATGAATTTTTGCTTGATTTCCAAATTATTAAGTGCGCTTATAGTGTACACTTAATAATTTAGAGGCTGTTATGAAAGCTACGGTTTTGGACCTCCGGCGGCATATGAAAGCTGTAATGTCTGCTATTGACCGTCAAGAAAAAGTCACACTGATACACAGGGCAGGTAAAAAGTTGTTATCTATACCATATTATATCGGTTATTTTACCATGTATAATTACCGGGGTTTACGGAACAGGTGCCGAGAACGGTTTTGTGCTTAATACAAAACGGTCGTATTCTGCTGTCATCGCCGGAACCGGCTATAAAGCGGTCAAAATCAGGCCGGATAAGTATTACGGTTTTACAGTTGCAGACTCCGGAGGCGAAAAGGTCAGGGTCAGCGACAGGGAAAGAACGCCGGTTGACCTGATATATAATCCGATCGGTTCCTTCCGTGATGTCCGCGAAGTCATAAGAGAAAATATGGAAAAAATTGATTGTTAACTTATTGTCGTAAAAAAGGCAGAGCCGGGGACAGGTCCTCCGGTTCTGCTATTTTGTATTTTGTTCGGCCTTTAACTGGCAATTAAACATCTTCTCTGCTATATCTTGATTAATAAACGAGGGAGGCGTGCCAATGAACCGGTTCAACCGCGGCTTGCTGATGTTCATAATACCGGTCCTGTTCATGGTGATGCCTTTTACCCTGAAAGGAGCAAAACAAACTATGGAAAAGACAGCTATTTTCGCTGGCGGATGTTTCTGGTGCATGGAAGGCCCATTTGAGGCTGAACCCGGTGTTTTGAGCGTCAGGGCCGGGTATACAGGCGGCACCACGAAGAATCCGACATATGAAGAGGTATCAACGGGTTCAACCGGCCATTTTGAAGCAATCAAGGTCGTATATGACCCTTCAAAGGTTACCTATGAACGTCTGCTGGAGATATTCTGGCGCCAGATAGACCCGACCGATGCCGCCGGTCAGTTCGCTGACAAGGGGACACAGTACATTACCGCCATATTTTACGCGGATGAGAAGCAAATGAAGGCGGCGCTTGCGTCAAAGAAGGAACTTGAGGATTCCGGGATATTCAATGGCCGGATTGTGACAGCGATACGGCCGGCGTCCGAGTTTTATGACGCGGAGGAATACCACCAGGATTACTACAAAAAAAACCCATTTCACTATAACCTTTACAAAAAGGGTTCGGGCAGGGACGGTTTCATCAAAAAGTATTGGCATAAAAAAAGCAATAAAAAACCATAAAAATCAGTAGTAAAAAACCCATCAACGTTATTCCGATAAATGGCTTTATTATATAGGAAAAATCAAAAACATGCCAATGACCGCCGTTTTTGTCGGTTTTTTTGCCATATTTGGCAATTGCGTTAATTGACAGTAATGGCCATTTATGTTATATTACCGAAACTTTAGGCTCTTCTACGTGGAGGTACATAAAATGGATTATTTTAACTATAAAAAGAACAAACTTTTCGCGGAAGATGTTGATATAAACATTTTGGCTGAAAAATACGGTACGCCTTTGTATGTATATTCAAAAAGGACCTTTTTGGAACATTTTCATAAGGTGAAAAACGCTTTTTCAGACATGGAGACACTGATATGCTACTCAGTTAAAGCCAATAGCAACCTGGCTGTCCTAAATGAGATGAAAAAGGCGGGCGCGGGGTTTGATATTGTGTCCGGAGGCGAACTTTACAGGTCGCTAAAGACCGGTGTCGACCCAAAAAAAATAGTATACGCCGGGGTCGGTAAGACTGCGGAAGAGATCAGGTATGCCTTAAAGTCGGGAATATTAATGTTCAATATTGAGTCAACCGAAGAATTGAAGGCCATAAACAACATAGCAAAGGCTATGAAGACCAGGGCTGACGTGGCATTCCGTATCAACCCGGACGTTGACGCACTGACGCACGCCTATGTGAATACGGGTAAAAAAGAGTCCAAGTTCGGTATAGACATAATGATGGCGCTGAACATCTACAAGTCGGCGAAGAAGTTAAAGCACATAAACATAAAGGGCGTTGATATGCACATCGGCTCGCAGATAACGTCGCCGATACCTTACATAAACGCAGTCAGCAAGATAGCCCGCTTTGTATCCGAATTACGACGGGAGAACATAAATATAGAGTACCTGAATCTGGGCGGCGGACTCGGGGTTATTTATGACGAAGAAAAACCGTCGACAGCTGATGTTTTCGCCAGGGCTATCAAGCCCCACATAGCGGGATTTGACTTAAAGATAATACTGGAACCGGGCAGGTTCATAATAGGCAACGCCGGAGTGCTCATAGGCCGCGTCACTTACGTCAAAAAGGGCAGGACAAAGAACTTCCTGATAACCGACACGGGCATGAACGACTTGATCAGGCCGTCGCTTTACGGTTCGTACCATAAGGTAATACCGGTGAATGTAAAGAAATCAGCAGACCTGGATTATTACGATGTTGTGGGGCCGATATGCGAGTCCGGGGACTTTCTGGCCAAAGACAGGCATTTGCCGCAGATGGAAGCGGGGGACCTGATATGCGTCCGTACGGCCGGGGCCTACGGCATGTCCATGGCCTCGAACTACAACACCCGCCCGCGTGCGGCGGAAGTCATGGTGGATGGCGCAAAACACACGCTCGTGCGCGAGCGCGAGACGTTGGAAGAGTTGACGGCAAAAGAGCGGATGATCAAATAACGGAAGATAAAAACAGATAAGGATAGTTTGGAGTTTGAAAAGAGGTTTTTTATGGAAACGCTAAAGTTTGCGAAGATGAACGGCACGGGCAATGATTTTGTGGTTTTTGACAACAGAGCCGGCAGGATAAAGTTCTCAAAACAGGACATAGTGAAGATATGCCGCCGCAAATTCGGCATTGACGCGGACGGCCTGCTGATGATTGAAAAGAAAAAGGGATATGATTTTTATATGAGGTTCTATAACAACGACGGTTCGGAGGCCGGGATGTGCGGCAACGGCTCGCGCTGTATCTGCAGGTTCGCTTATTTGATAGGCGCCGCGGGCAGGAAGATGAGTTTTTGCGCAAAAGACGGACCGCACAGGGCGGAGATCATGGCCGGCACCAATGTGCGGGTCCTGATGAGCGAGCCTCATTCGCTAAATGATGGCATAAAGGTCAGGGCGGCTGGCAGGATGTTTACCGGTGGCTTTGTCAATACGGGAGTGCCGCATTTCGTGATTGAAACTAAAAATATAGACAAACTTGATATTGTCAAAACCGGCAGGGAGATACGTTTTTCAAAGATGTTCGCCCCGGCGGGGACCAACGTGATGTTCATTGAAAAAATATCGGCGGACAAATACAGGATACGTTCATACGAGAGGGGCGTCGAGGATGAGACCCTCGCCTGCGGCACGGGAGCGACAGCCTCGGCAATAATACTGGCATCGCGCGGCAGGGTCAAAAGCC
>JAJFUW010000024.1 GCA_021372235.1 Spirochaetia bacterium | reverse complement strand
CGCAATCGTCAATATTTTCGTCGGGTCCCTGCGTCCCTGTGACTCCGATGCTTTCGCCACTTCGTCGTACGGTATGTACGTCGCCAGGCCGTTCGCCGCTCCCACTGCCGTAATCGCTGCCGTCAGCGTCGTCTTGCCGTGGTCAACGTGGCCGATCGTTCCTACGTTTACGTGCGGTTTTTTCCTCTCAAATTTCTGCTTTCCCATGTCGAACTCCTCCTGTACTATTTTTAATTTTTATTTTCTTATTCCATGCAAGCCATCCCGCCTCTAACGTCATCGAAACACACTTTCTATTTCTCGATTTTCGATTCTCCATTATCGGCGAAATTTTGCCCTGCAAAATTTCGCTGGAGCCCACGACCGGAGTTGAACCGGTGACCTCATCCTTACCAAGGATGCGCTCTGACCACGGCTGAGCTACGCGGGCAAAAATTTATCGTTTTAGTGCATCGCTAATAAGAACATGTCCAAATAAAAAATAAAATAAACACGCACACCTATAACGTAAGGTGCAAGCAACAAATCAAGTCTGAATGAAACTCCTTTATTTATTGCGTAAAAATAAAAACCTCTGCTTACAAAATCAGCAGAGTTTAAAATTTACCAAAAAATAGCGGAGTTGTCAACATTTATTTTAACTTTTTGGAGGGGGTGTTTTTACACGTTATGTAAAAAAAACTTCCGAAACAACCGGTCAAAATGGCTGTAATGCCTGATTCCGGCCTTTTACATTGATTTCACGGCTATTTTTGTACCACCCTCCCCCCTTTTGCCATTACGCTTCATATTATATCATCCATTTCATGCGTTGTGCGGCACTACTATATGCTGCCGGACGTCTTGCAGCGTAATTTTTTGTTTATCACAGCGGCGTGATGTGTTATTATATTGAAGTTTGGCGGTATAATTTCAAACAAGGATGGCTGCATGGAAAAACAGGACTCGCTAACGCATTCGCTCCACACCCTTTCAAACGTAAAGAACTACAACCGCTGGATTTACGACAACATAAAGCCCTACCTCGGCAAGAACGTGCTGGAGATAGGCTGCGGTATAGGCAACATACTTGATTTTTTCATAACACCCGGCAGGAAGATAACCGGCATTGATATTGAGGAATCGTATGTAAATATAGCCGTAAAAAAGTACGAGGCCGTGCCGTCCGTCACGATATTAAAAGGCGACGGGCTCGACCTGAAATCTTCCATGGAAGGAAGGACCTTTGACACCGTAATCATGCTGAACGTCCTGGAGCATATACGGGATGATTTTGCCTCGGTTGCCGCGCTCAAGGATATACTGGAGCCAAAAGGCCGGGCTGTCATACTGGTACCCGCCATGAAGTTTGCTTTCGGAGAAC
The DNA here is from genome assembly GCA_021372235.1 of Spirochaetia bacterium. Classification (GTDB taxonomy): domain Bacteria; phylum Oederibacteriota; class PGYV01; order PGYV01; family Palsa-1178; genus JAJFUW01. Next base: position 3,686 of record JAJFUW010000024.1, on the reverse strand, counting down.
TGGACCGGCAGCTTGGCCACTATAAGCGTTATGAAAAAACCGACATGGCATTGCTTTTTGAAAAGAACGGGCTCGAGACCGAGGCCCTCTTTTACATGAACTCCGTAGGATCGCTCGGCTGGTGGTTCAATTCAAAACTCCTGGGCTGCAAAAAGATACCCGGGGTCCAGGCCGATATAGTGAACGGGCTTCTGGTTCCCGTGTTAAAACCGCTCGAATCAAGGATAAGACCCGGATTCGGGCAATCCCTGATAGCGGTGGGAAGGAAAAAATAATTTGCAAAAAAACCGTATTTTACTTATAATATTCGGGTTTGGTTGGGTTGTTCCCTGCCATAAACATTTTCCAAAAATATATTTTATTCGAGGTGACCTGTCATGATGCAGTTTCTGCGTAAAAATGCCAAAATAATCATGTGGATCGTACTTGCGTGCTTTCTTATCACTATCTTCGCCGTCTGGGGCGCCCAGCAGTCGTTCAACAGCAAAGCAGGCAACCAGGATGTGATCGCCAATGTTGGTAAATCAGTCATAACTTATACGATGCTCGGCGAAGCATTGCAGTCAAAATTGCAGCAACTTTATGACCGGGGCATAAAGGTGACCGACGAAAAAGAAAAACAGTTAAAGAAGGAACTTCTGGATCAGCTCATAGAACGCCAGTTGTTGCTTGATTTTGCGAAAAAATCCGCTATCACGGTTTCTGACGAAGAGGTGGCCCAGTCCATAACCGGCATCAAAACATTCAATGATGAAAATGGCCGATTTTCCAAGGAGCGCTACCTGCAGTACCTGTACAGCCAGAGGATAAACCCGGATGATTTTGAGAACGAACAGAGGGTTAACATTATCATGGCAAAACTGCGCAATATGATTTATGCCGGCGTTAAAATGACCGACGACGAGCTGCGGTCGTATTATATGAAACGTTCGCGCAGGATATCGGTCAATTATGTCTATTTCAACTACAAAAATTTCATCTCCTCCCTCAATATAACCGAGGACCAGATGAAGGATTATTACGCGCTGAATAAAAAAAATTACGAGAAACCCGACCGCGTGCGCGCTTCGCACATACTGATCAGGCCGGACGCCTCCCCCACCTCGCCGACAGGCAGGACGGACGAGCAGGCCGCGAAATTTGCGAAAGACCTGCTGGCAAGGGTGAAAGCCGGCGAAGATTTCGCAACGCTCGCGAAAAAATATTCACAGGACCCCGGTTCCGCGGTTAATGGCGGGGACCTCGATTATTTCGCCCGCGGGATGATGGTGCCGGAGTTTGAAAACGCGGCTTTCTCCATGGCCGCCGGACAGGTAAGCGATGTCATAAAGACACAGTTCGGTTATCACATACTGAAAGTGACGGGCAAGGAAGCCGGTTTTGAACCCACCTATGAAAAGATGCGTTCCAAGGTGCTCGCGGAAATACAGAAAGAGGAAGGCCTAAAACTAATGCAGGAAAAGGCGGCGGCCATGAAAGATGCAATCAAGTCCCCCTCTGACCTGGAAAGACTGGCGCCCGCCAATAAAGTATCCGTGCAGTCTGTTACTTTCGATGAGGATACCGATATCGCGGCGTTTAAATCCGACGAATTCAAGGACGGCATGCTCGACATGAACAAAGGAGATGTCTCCAAAGTCCTTGCCGCCGAAAACGGCTATATAATAGGCAAAATCACCTCGGAGTCATGGCCCGCGTTCAACGACGCCGATTTTAAAAAGAAATATGACGATCTGGAGACCAGGCTGCGCTCTATAAAATTCGGGCAGGAATACAGGGACCTCATTGACAGGCTGAAAGCGGAGGAAAAAGTCGTAATATTTGAAAACAACCTGTAACCGCCTCTAAAATAAAAAACCAAAACCCGGAGATCACAACAGCTTCCGGATTTTGGTTTTTTATTTCGAGGATGTTTCAGATGTGCTGTTTTGGGGCTAAAACCTGTCCCAGTCCTTTAACAACACCTTTAACTTTTCCACGGGCAGGCCCACCACGTTATAATACGAACCCTTTATCTCCCTGATAAACGGGTCTTTCTGTTCCTGGGCCGCGTAAGCTCCCGCCTTGTCCATCACGTGGTTCTCCTCTATGTAGTTCTTTATCCAGCGCGGGCTTAAATGTTTGAACGTCACGTATGAAGTATCGTAGGTTACAAGCGTTTTGCCGTCCGCGGCGTCTATCATGGCGATTGCCGTGACCACCCTGTGGGTGTCGCGGCTTAGAGCGCTGAGTATCTCATAGGCGTGCTTTTTTGACGCAGGTTTGCCCACTATCCTGTTTTTCCCGATTACCACTATCGTGTCGGATCCCAGTACTATCCCTTTTTTAACTCTGTCCGCCACGGACGCAGCCTTTACATACGCCAGGTGGCAGGCCACTTTTTCCGGGACTTTGCTTTTCAGTTCCCTTGCAGCCTTTGCCTCATCAGCAGAAGGCCTTATAAAAGTAAATGGTATTTTGAACCGGCGCAGAATCTGGTGCCTGCGGGGCGAGGTTGAAGCCAATATGAGCTCTTTTTTCATCGGTCCCTTCCTTTATTTTTGTGGGCCATTGTATCACCGCATCCGGGCAAGGGCAATAAAAAAAGCGGGTATTTACCCGCCGTGGCATACCTGTTCCTATTTTACCGGATCAAAATCTTCCGGCGATTGGCTCTCCGCAGTGTCTGCATTTTCCGTCCTTAATCCCGGTCACATCAACTTTGTAAAACTCCCTGTGTATCAGCTGCTTTTTGCATTTTGGGCATTCGGTGTCCGAGCCGCCGCTCTCGGACGGCACATTGCCCGTGTAGACGTATTTCAGTTTCTGCCTGGCCTTTTCCTGCGCTCCCGCCAGCATGGATATCTCTGTCGGGTCAATGTTCATCTTGTATTGCGGGTAATAACGGGAAAAATGCAGCGGGATATCCGGCGATATGCCGGCGACCCACTCTACTATCCGGTCTATGTCATCCCTGTCGTTCAGAGTGGGTATCACGAGATTCGTCAGTTCTACATGTACCCCCGCTTCCACCGCGGTCTTAACCGTCCTCATGACCGGCGCCAGCCGGCCCGAACATACTTCGCGGTAAAAATTATCATTGCCCGCTTTTATGTCCACGTTCATCGCGTCTATATATGGCAGCATTTCTTTCAGGGGCTCTTCGGAAACGTAGCCGTTGGTGACAAGAACGTTTTTTAACCCTTTTCCCCTTACCTCTCCGGCCGTGTCATAGACAAACTCATGCCAGATGAAGGGTTCATTGTAAGTATATGCCACTCCCACCGAGTTGTGTGAAAGCGCCACTTCGACTATATCGGCAGGCTCAAAGTGCTCTGTGGGTACTTCCTGCTGCGATATCTGCCAGTTCTGGCAGAAGGTGCATTTTAAGTTGCAGCCCCAGGTGCCTATGGAAAATATCTCTGTTCCCGGATAGAAATGGTACAATGGTTTTTTTTCGATCGGGTCCATGGCATACGATGACAATTCACCGTAAACTTTTGTGTACAGCACTCCGTCCTTGTTGGTACGGGCCATGCAGATTCCTGATTTATTGTTGGTTATCATACAGCGATGCGGGCATAGAACGCACCGCGCCCTGTTCACAGGTTCCTTTTTCCAGAACTTTGCTTCTCTAAGCGGCACAGTTGCCCTCCGGAAATGGAAATATTACTTTTTTTGCGCCCGGATTTGAATTACCGGCCCCG
>JAJFUW010000007.1 GCA_021372235.1 Spirochaetia bacterium | reverse complement strand
TATATAGGGATGATGCAAAAGAGGGTGAAGCAAAGGTGCACGTGATATATAAAGTATCACCAAAAGGGGAAATATTAACAAAACTTTTTACCGAAGTTGATGAGTTTATAGATAAACCATACAATACTTTTTTAGACAAAGATCAACTCTGCGGCGTGGACAAAGCCGGGAATATATATCAGCTTTGGCTTGGTGAGAAAAAAGTAAAAATAATAAAGTGGTCAAATTTAGATGGGAAATAGATTTAATAAAAAAACTCGGACGGCAACGTGCTGCTGCCACAGCCGATATACAAAAATATCGCCGCAGATATATACATCGCCCCGAAACTCTCCTCGTGGGAGAGAAAATTAACGGTTACCACGGCGCGCCACGGTTTATAGGTTTTAATTGTCTCTTGCCATAATTTTGTCTCAAACGCCTTTGTCTTAAAACGCAGGACTTTTCTCTTGCCAATTACTCCCGCGTATTGTATTATCAACTTGTTTTAATACGCTTTACTCGATTGGAGTCAAACAAAATGATCGAAATGAGAGTCAACGGCCTTGCCATAGACGGCACATCGAAAATGCCTGTTGTCATACTGACGGACATGGAAGAGAAGCGATTCCTTCCCATATGGATAGGGGTCTATGAGGCCGATGCCATACTGGTCGCGCTCGAGAACATAGAGGTCCCGCGGCCCATGACCCATGACCTGATAAAGGTCATGCTCGAGGCGCTCGATATCGTTGTCGATAAGGTTGCCATACACGACCTGAAGAACAACACTTTTTTCGCGAGGCTTTACCTTGTGAAGGACGGAAAGGAAACTGAGATAGACTCCAGGCCGTCCGACGCCATAGCGCTGGCCCTGCGTACAGGGGCGGCTATTTATGTATCCGAGAACGTCATCATGGAAGCGACCATCATGGATAAGGAAAAATATGAGAAGGAAATGAAGGAGTTCAAGGAATTTTTAAAAGATATCAAACCCGAAGATTTTACAAATTATAAAGAATAGCGTGGCCTAAAATTTTTTACAAAAAGGCAGGAACGCTGTTTTGAGGGGTAATATGGACATTAAGGACAAGGACGAGAACAACATATTGAGGACTTTTTCTGACCTGGGCTCGCTTGGTTTTACCATTGTCCTGATAACTTTTGCCGGACTGGCGCTCGGGGTATGGATCGATAAAATCACAGGTTTTAAGCCATTTTTCACTCTCGGAGGATTGTTTTTGGGTATATTTGGAGTTTTTTTAAAACTTTACACAATCAGGGTGAAAAATAAAAAATGAATATTAAAAGGATTTTTATTGCATTTGGAGCCACGTTTTTGGTAATATGTTGCTTGTTTATGGTTCTTAAAAAGAGCCTTGTGGCAGGGATGCTTGCCGGACTGGCTATAGGAGTCCTGAACTTTGCGGCAATAGTATTCACTGTGAAGACACTCATCAGACCCGAAGCAGGGAAGACGAGCACGATGGCTACCCTCGCAATTTACCTGGGAAAGCTGGCGGCCATAGGCATGACCGTCGCCATACTTATCAAATATATGAAGTATTTCAGCATTAAAGGTTTTCTTATAGGTTTCACATTGACTCTTTTGGTTATTTTAGTCGAAGCTGGAATGTCGTCCTTGAAAAAACAAGAGAAAACAGAGAGTATCTGAAATCTCAAACAGGAGACTCAAATGACGGAATCGATAGAGTACATAAACAAGTTTAACATCCTCGGCCTTGATAACCACTATTTTACTGTCTTACTAATGATGCTGCTGGACTGGGTGATAGTGCTTACGCTTTTTGCCATAGGCTCCGCCAAACCAACCTTAAAACCTAAAAAGACCCAGAACCTCATGGAGTGGGCGGTCAAATTCCTTACCGACTACGCGGACGATATCATCGGGCCCGAAGCCCCAAAATATTACGGCCTTATTGTAACTCTGTTCTTCTATATACTTATCGGCAATCTGATGGGGCTCATACCCGGCCTTGTTTCACCCACGGCAAACCTGTCGGTGACGGTGGCGCTCGCCCTGATAGTTTTTGTGTATGAGTGGGTTGTCGGTTTGATAAAAAAGGGGCCGGTCAAATTTTTTGCGCATTACATGGGAGGCCCCGACATACCGGGGCCCATCAAACCGGTATTGTTCATCGTCGAGTTCCTTTCCGACATATCCAGACCGGTATCGCTATCGTTCAGGTTGTTTGGGAACATCATGGCAAAGGAGATGTTGCTGGGTGTCCTGGTCATGCTGGTGCTCCTTTTCTGGCCGACAGTCTTCAAAGATGCCATCTCCGCGACACTTTTTGGAGTTGCGGGCATCCTGAGGCCGCTGATACTATGGCTCGGCACACTGATATCGGTCATACAGGCATCGGTATTCACTCTGCTTGCGGCGACATATATCGCCGGTTCGGTACAGGCACATGACGAGCGCGAAGAACACGAAAAAGCGCATGCGTAATACGGTCAACATATAACACAACACCAGGAGGTGAATGATTTGAAGAAGTATGCGAAGGTAGTACTGGCAATACTGTTTGTTCTGGTTATGGCTTCGGTCGCAATGGCAGCGGAAGAAGGCGCGGCGACGGCAGGCAAGGCTTCGGGTGAAGGCTCGATGTTCTTTGCGTTCTCGGCACTCGCGGCTGCTCTCGGCGTCGGTATCGGCGCTCTGGGTGGCAGTATAGGTCAGGGAATAGCGACGGGAAAAGCAGTGGAAGGAGTTGCACGCCAGCCTGAAGCTGCCGGCAAGATACAGAACGTGCTCATCTTGGGGCTTGCCATTATCGAGTCCCTCACGATTTACGCGCTTGTTATCGGGTTGATCCTGTTGTATGCGAACCCGTTCAAAGAATTCTTTTTAAGCTGATATTCAGCTGATTAAGCAGGGCGGGAGACACTCCCGTCCTACGGACTTATAGAAACAAATGGCTGTTTTATCCGGTCCCGACCGACCGGATGAAAAGTAAAAATTAAAATGGTGATTCAGGAGGTTTTGAAATGATAGAGGTCAATTTACCGGTTTTTATTGTGCAGATAATCACGTTCTTTATAGCCTTGTGGCTGGTAGGGGGGTCGATGATAAAGGCTCTTGCGAACACTATCAGGAAAAGGGACGAATTTATCCGCGATTCCATAGATAAGATAGAAAAAGACAAGGCCGACATGGAAAAGATGAAGACCGATTACGAGGCAAAGGTCCGCGAGTCGCATGAAAAAGCAGCGGCTGCCGTGACAAAGGCCGTAGCTGACGGCGAGAAGATAAAGGACCAGATAATAGCGGACGCACGTAAAGAGGGGGCCAAACTCGTAGAAGAGGCAAAAAAGGACATAGAGGCGGAAAAACTAAAGGCCATCGAGAGCGTAAAAGACACCATCGTTGATATATCGATAATGACAGCTGAAAAGGTACTGCGCAAAAAGATAGGGCAAAAGGAACATGTCGCCATAGTCGACGATTACCTGAAAGATATCGGGAAAAACTAAGGAGATATCATGGCAAATCTGGTATTGCCGTCAAAATACGCGGAAGCGCTGTTTAAGGCCGCGGTCGAAAGCAACACGCTGGAGGCGGTGACAGGGGAACTTCGTTCCATCAAGGATGCTATGGATGTGATACCCCGTTTAAAAGAGGTCATAATGCACCCCGGCATAGACCGCAACGAAAAAAAGGCTATAATAAAATCAGCTTTCGGCGATAAGGTAACAAAACTTTCGCTGCGCCTGATGCTGCTTTTGATCGACAAAAAAAGGGAAGGGCTGTTCGACGAGATATGCGGGCAGTTTTTCGCCAGGGTCGATGAGTTCAACGGCCTTAAAAAGATAACCATCGAGACGGCAATGCCGCTCGAAGATGCGGAAAAGGACAAATTGATAAAAAAACTCGAAGCGGCGATGGGCGCAAAAAAACTCGTCGTGGACGCCAGGGTAAACCCGGAAATACTGGGCGGCGTCATAATCCGCGAGCGTATGCGCCAGATGGACGCAAGCGTCATTACTTTCCTGAAAAACCTAAAACACGACCTCAAGGCAAAGAAAATAAATATCAAGACCCCGAAAGCAGAGGCAAAACCGTCAGATGCAAAGAAACCTGCGGCAAAAAAAGCAGAGGTCAAGAAGCCGGCGGCCAAGAAACTGCCCAAAAAAGGCAAAAAGTAGTCAAATAAAATAAACAATATCTGATATCAATTATCGGAGCAGGAGGATAGAGCATGCAGATCAGGCCGGAAGAGATTACGAATATCATAAAGGCCCAGTTGGAAAAGTACGAGGCAAAGGTGGAACTGACCGAGGTCGGCCAGGTAATACAGGTCGGCGACGGTATCGCCCGTGTTTACGGGCTTGATAACGTTATGTCCATGGAACTCCTGGAGTTCCCGGGACCGGTATTCGGGCTCGCGCTGAACCTCGAACGCGACAATGTCGGCGTAGTTCTAATGGGTGATGACAAAGGCATCAAGGAAGGCGATACCGTAAAAAGAACCGGCAGGATTATATCCGTGCCTGTAGGGCCCGAACTCATAGGCAGGGTAGTGGACCCGCTTGGCCAGCCGCTCGACGGCAAAGGCGCCATCAACACCACAAAATTCCGCCCGGTTGAGGTCAGGGCGCCGGGCGTTGTTGACCGCAGCCCTGTCAAGGAACCTCTCCAGACAGGTATCAAGGCCATAGACGCCATGATTCCGATCGGCCGCGGACAGCGCGAGCTTATCATCGGCGACAGGCAGACGGGCAAGACCGCCATCGCGATAGATGCTATTATCAACCAGAAGGATTCAGGGGTTATATGCATATACGTGGCGATAGGGCAGAAGCTCTCAACGGTCGCCAAGGTCGTAAAGACGCTCGAGGAACACGGCGCGATGAAAAACACCATCGTGGTTGCCGCGGGCGCCGCGGAACCGTCGCCGCTGCTTTACATAGCGCCATACGCGGGATGTGCCATGG
>JAJFUW010000006.1 GCA_021372235.1 Spirochaetia bacterium | reverse complement strand
CCATCCGTACGCGTTCTTCCACTCCTAAAGGGACGATCTCCTCGAGGCTTAAAGCTTTAACTTCATCTTGATTTACTACGCTTTCCCTGCTATTCATTCTCATAGCGGCGTTCCTCCTTATAATATTTTTGTAGAACTTATTGTAGAACTTATTATAGGATACGTCGCTTTGGCCTCATACACAACATTTAATTATAACTCAATAGTGTGCGGAACAAAATAAAAGAAGGAAAACGCGAAAAGAAAAATATTATCACCACGTATTTGCAAAACATTATTAATGATGGAATTTTAGATAAATGGGAAGATGGCGTAAAATTTAAGAAAAATATACAACGTCTATCAAAAGCGTTTTCTAAATCTAAAAAAGCATTTAAAACCTTTGACAAACTACGCAAAGAATCGGAATTGTTTAAGGAGGTTCTTGATTTAATTCCAATTTGGATTATTGAATTGGATGATGCAAGTCGCATGATGCCCTTGGAATGTAATCTGTTTGATTATGTTATTCTTGATGAAGCATCGCAATGCAATGTTGCATATACATTGCCGGTGATGTTTAGGGCAAAAAGTACTATTTTTGTTGGTGATAGTGAACAAATGAGAGATAGCACAATAATGTTCAAGTCAAACAAAACATTTGACGAATTAGCGTCGCGTTATTGTATTAAGGATGAATTACAGATCAAAGCAACAGGCACATCTGTTCAGTCTGTTCTTGACATTGCGAAAAACTGCGGTTTTTTAAATAAAACTTTAAGATATCACTATCGCTCACCGAAAGAACTTATAGGATTCAGTAATAAGTATTTTTATGAACCAAAAGGAAAGAGTCTTGTCGCATTAAATAATCAATATTTAACATATAAAGACACCAACCGTATAATGCTAATACACCAGGTTAATAGTACTTTTAGCGAAGAGTTTGCAGATAATATTAATGTCGCAGAGGCGATGAGCATATTGGAGTTTTATCGAGATTTAAGGAGTGACGAAAGATACAAAAATAAGCAAGTTGGAATTCTAACGTTTTTTAATGCTCAGGCGGCTTATTTGCGAGAATTATTTGAAAAAAATGGTTTTGACGAAGATAGAGACAATTTTAAGATTGCAATTATTGAAGGAATCCAAGGCGATGAAAAAGATATAATAATATATTCTTTTGTAATAAGAAATACAGACCAAAAGAAGCGCTATTATCCGCTCACTGGTGAAAGTGGAGATATAAGGGCGGATATAAACAAAGGCAGGGTAAATGTAGCTTTTTCACGTGCTAGAAATCAAGTGCATTGCTTTATAAGCATGAATCCTGCGGATTTTCCTGAAAAAATATGGATAAAGAAATACTTACAATATGTACTTGATGAAGGAAAGGTAAAAACAAATAGTATTGAATTGAAACAATTTGATTCGGGTTTTGAAGAGGAATTCTATAATTTGTTAACTCAAAAACTTACAAATGATTATGTTATACAAAATCAAGTGGCAAGTTGTGGTTTTAAAATAGATTTTGTTGTTCAAAATACAAAAAATGGGAAACAATTAGCTATAGAGTGCGATGGACCAACACATTTTAAAGATGAAATAGATGAGGCTTTTGGAATTTATGTTGAGTCAGATGAAGAACGTCAAGGCGTTCTTGAAATTGCGGGGTGGCAATTCATAAGGGTAAAATACTCGGATTGGGTAAATGTCAATTTCAACAGGGAAAAAATAACCGAATACATAGTAAAACTAATAGGTTAATAAATGTTTTCCCTTATCGTTTGACTTATGAAAATCCCTGTATTATAATCTAAAAAAGGAAAATTAGACGTTTCCCACGGAACCTGTCCTTTGGACCGTCAACCATGGACCCTGGACCCGTTTTGTAGGAAAAACCCCCTTGGAGGCCACATGAAAGCAGTCATACTCGCCGGCGGTTTCGGAACCAGACTTCGCCCCCTGACATCAAATACCCCCAAGCCAATGGCACCGGTAATGAACACCCCCATGCTCGAACACATAATAAACCTCCTGAAGAAACACAACCTGACGGACATAACCATGATGCTATATTTCCAGCCCGAGGTCATAACCGGTTATTTCGGCGACGGCGCTGATTTCGGGGTAAAGATAAACTACCTCGTCTCCGACAGGGATTTGGGCACGGCGGGCTGTATCACAATGGCAAAGGAGCACCTGCAGGACGATCAGTTCCTCGTGATATCGGGCGATGTCTTTACCAATTTCAACCTGACCGAGGCCGTCGGGTTCCATAAAAAAAACCAGGCCGTCGGCACCATAGTGCTCACAAAGGCCACTGACCCGCTGCGTTACGGCATCGTCATAACGGAAAAGGACGGCAGGGTAAAAAAGCTCCTGGAAAAACCATCCTGGGGCGAGGTATTCTCGGACACGATAAATACCGGCATATACGTCTTCTCGCCGGATGTATTCAAATACATACCGGCCGAAACTGATTATGATTTTTCAAAACAGTTATTCCCGGACCTGCTGGATAAAAAGCAGAAACTCTACGGTTTTACCGGCGAGGGATACTGGAAGGATATAGGCACCCTGGCGGAGTACCGTTCGGTCCACGAGGATATTTTGAACGGCGACATAGAGTGCGACATCAAGGGCGAGCGCAAGGGCAAGATTGGCCGCGATGTCTGGACGGGCAAGGATTGCAGGATAAGCCCGAAAGCCAGGCTTAAGGACTCGGTGGTCATCGGCAATAACGTGACCATAGAGGAAGGGGCTGAAATATCGAACTCCGTCATAGGGGACAACTGCTATATCGACAGCGGCGCCAAGATAGTGCGCTCCATCCTGTGGAAGGACAACGTGATTGAGAAAGAGGTGGACATAAAAGAGGCCGTGGTCGGCAACTCCAACAAGATACGTTGGAGGGCATACATAGGCGTCGGTGCGGTAATATCGGACAACTGTTTTATCGGCAAGGAATCCATTATAAAACCCGAGGTAAAACTTTGGCCAAAAAAGACGGTGGATGATTTTTCCGTTGTCTCATCCTCGCTCATCTACGGGGAGCGCTGGTCCAACAGGCTTTTTGACATCTACGGCATAACTTCCATGGCCAATACCGAACTCACCCCGGAAATAGGGGCAAAAATAGGGGCGGCATACGCCTCAACCATGAAAAAAGGCAGTTATATCCTGATATCGCGCGACTACCACAGGACCTCCTTCATGCTTGAACGCGCTATAATGTCGGGAATACTCTCTGCGGGGGTCAACATACATGATTTTCGTATCGCACCTATCTCGGTCACCAAGTATGTGGCAAAATCATTGAAGGTTACGGGCGGGCTGCATATACGCAAGTCGCCCTACGATGAAAAGATGATAGACATAAAATTCTTTGACGCCGACGGCCTGGACATATCGCTGGGTCAGGAAAAATCCATAGAGAACTCGTTTTTCCGCGAGGAGTATCGCAGGGCGGACAGTGAGAGCGTGGGGACCATAGCGTACCCGCCGCGCGCGCTGGAGTACTACAGGGACGGATTCATGAATTGCGTGGATACGGACAGGATAAAAAAGCGCAGGTTCCGTATTATAATAGACTACTCGTACTCCGCCGCACTCAATATTTTCCCCTCCATTTTAGGCGAACTTAACTGTGAGGTAATAGCGTTGAACGCCTACAACGACGAGAAAAAACTGACCCGCAAGCAGGAAAAATTTCAGGAGGACCTGGAGAAACTGGCGGGAATGGTCAGGACTCTAAAAGCCGACGCCGGAGTGATGATAGACGCCGGCGCACAAAAGATATTTTTGGTGGACGACGGGGGGACGGTGCTCCAGGACGATGACGGCCTGATGGTCATGACAGCGCTATTTTTGGCAAAGAACAGGGGCGGCGTGATTGCCGTGCCGGTCAATGTGACCGAGGCGGTCGAGAGCCTCGCAAAGGGCCTCGGAGGCAGCGTGATGCGCGTAGGCACCAGTTACCGCGCAATGATGACGGCGGCAAACTCGAAAAAGGCGAATTTCGTGGCCGAGGAAAAAGGCGGGTACATATTCGCCGATTTCATGCCGGCCTTTGACTCCATGATGTCGACCGCGAAGTTCCTGGAATTTTTGGCGGATTACGGCAAACCGCTCTCGACCATGGTCGCTTCAATGCCAAAATACATAAAAATCTCCGACAGCGTGCCCGTGCCGTGGGACAAACGCGGTTTTGTCATGGGAGAGCTGGTCGCGCTAAAGGATAATAAGATTGACGAGGAGATAGAGGGCATCCAGTTCAGGGATGAAGGCTCCAGGGTGCTGTTGATACCCGACAACGACAGGCCTGTTTTTCATATTTATGTAGAGGCAAAGACCAAGCAGGCGGCAAAAGCGCTTTTAGAAAAATACAAGAAGTTCCTGCATAAGTTTGTGGAGAAGGTCTAAAAAACAGGGCCCAGGGTCAGGGTCCAAAGGGCAGAAGTAAGGTTTGTTTCGTTTTTTGGACCCTGGACCCTGCTACCCCGTCGTTAATGAAAAAAACATATAGCAAAATCCCGTTTTTTTTGTATAATAGTTGCAAATTTTATCCATGGGTTCTACCCATGGATTTTTTATTGCTCATATAATAAGGAGACGTGATGGACGACATTAAAACACTAAAAGAACGGACCCTCAAAATGAGGCGTAATATCATAAGCATGCTCTGCTGTTCCAAATCAGGACACACCGGCGGGTCGCTGTCGGCCATAGACATAGTGGCGGTCCTGTTTTTGAAAGTCATGAAGATAAACCCTAAAAACCCCAAAATGGAAACCCGCGACAGGTTCGTATTGTCCAAGGGCCATGGCGCGCCCGCACTCTACGCGGCGCTGGCAGAAGCCGGATTTTTCCCGGAAGAGGACCTGATGGAACTGCGCAAGGTGGACGGCAAGCTCTCAGGCCACCCGGATATGAGAAAAACACCAGGTGTTGACATGTCAACGGGATCGCTCGGGCAGGGACTCTCGGTGGCCAACGGCATGGCGCTCGCCGCGAGGTTAAAAGGGCTCGATTACAGGGTATATGCGCTTTTAGGCGACGGCGAAATGCAGGAATGACAGGTATGGGAAGCGGCCATGACCTCGTCTCACCGTAAACTCGACAACGTATGCGCGATAGTGGACAATAACGGCCTGCAGATAGACGGCCCGATAAGCGAGATAAAATCTTCGCTGGAACCCATAGCTGCCAAATGGAAGGCGTTCGGATGGAACGTGATAGAGGCGGATGGCCATAACCAGGAACAGCTGCTGCAGGCTTTCGAAGAGGCAAAAAATAAAAAAGGCATGCCCACGGTCATATTGGCAAGGACCATAAAGGGCAAGGGAGTGTCATTTATGGAAGGAAAAGTCGAGTACCACGGGGTAGCGCCGACAGAGGACGAAAAAGCGCGCGCCCTGAAAGAACTCGGATGCGGTGAGTGACATGAAAACAGCGATGAGGAACACGTACGGAGAGACTCTTGCCAGATTGGGGGCTGTTAACAAAAATATAGTCGTGCTGGACGCGGACCTGGCGAAATCGACCCAGACCGCGAAATTCGGCAAGGCATTTCCCGACAGGTTCTTTGACATGGGCATAGCCGAGGCTGATATGATATGCACGGCCGCCGGGCTTGCGGCCTCCGGTATGAACCCTTTTGCCTCGACATTCGCGATGTTCGCGTCAGGCAGGGCGTGGGAGCAGGTTCGTAACTCGGTGGCATACCCGAACCTGCCGGTCAAGATAGTGGTTACACACGCCGGAATATCAGTTGGCGAGGACGGCCCTACGCACCAGGCGTGCGAGGACATTGCAATCATGCGCGCGATACCGAACATGAGGGTTGTGGCGCCGGCTGATTCCATAGAGACGGAGTCGCTCATAACATACCTGACGGACGAGTACGCCGGCCCGATTTACGTCAGGCTCTCCAGGATGAACACCGAGGTCATGTTCAAACCCGGTCATAAGTTCGAAATAGGCAAAGGCGTTATTATGAAAGAAGGAACGGACGTTACCATAATCTCAACAGGCATCATACTCCGGCAGGCTGTGGGAGCGGGCGAACTGCTGAAAAAAGCAGGTATCAGCGCGGAAGTGATACACATGCCGAGCATAAAGCCCATAGACGGCGACATGATAATAAAATCGGCGCAGAAGACGAAAAAAGTGGTGACCATCGAGGAACACAACATAATAGGAGGGCTGGGTTCGGCGGTGGCCGAACTGCTTTGCGAGAATTTCCCCGTTAAGATGAAAAGGCTCGGGATGATGGACACCTTCGCGGAATCGGGAACACCCGATACGCTGTTCGAGAAATACAACCTGACGGACAGGGCACTGGCAAAGGCGGCTGAAGAGATATTAAAAAACAGGTAAATATATCTGATATGGACCCAAAAGCCCGCCGCAAGGCGGGTTTTTTTGTAACATCTAAAAGACTAAAACGCGCCCCCTGCAGCCGCAACTTTTGGTTGCGCGGGGCGTTAACTGTTGCCGCATAAAACAAAACCACAAAGACATCCGGACAGCGCGGGAGCGCCGGCCCCTGCCAGGGGTTGATTTGCATCCGGAACAAAACCACCTTTTAAATGCAGCCGATTTGGACCCGTAAAACCGCAAATAATTATTGTCAAAAGCCTCTTTTTTATGATATTATTAACCCTATTTTGCCCCGCCCATTTTTAGTTTCATGGGTGGAGATTAACAAAAAAACGACTATATAATAATGCAGGAGGAAATGATGAACAAGAGGATACAGGTTACAGCGGTACTTACGCTGATTTTTTTGGTTTTTTCGGTTTGGAAACTCTGGCCGCCGTTCGATACGAAGGACGCCCAGGGAAATATCCTGGAAAAAGGAAAGATAAAACTGGGACTCGACCTGCAGGGCGGTATGTACTTAAAACTCGCCATTGACACGGACAAGATGCCCGCTGACACCAAACTCACGGATGCGGTTCCCCGCGCTCTTGAGATACTGCGCAACAGGATAGACGAACTCGGCGTTGCCGAACCACTCATCCAGCAGGAAGGTGAAAAGCAGATAGTGATACAGCTTCCCGGGGTCAAGGACCCGGAGAGGGCCCTGAGCATCATAGGCAAGACAGCACTGCTGGAGTTCAAACTCGTGGATGAACGCAACAAGATATCGGACATGACCGACGCAAACGGCAACACCATCGCATCAAAAATACCGGCCGGGGTCAGGATACTCTCTGACCGCGAAGGCAACAGGCTGGTTATAAAGGACGAACATGTAATAACAGGGGCCGAACTTGTGGACGCCAAGGTCCAGATGGGCGAGTACGGCGTGCCGGTAGTATGGTTCAAGTTCTCCCCTCAGGGCGGGCAGCGTTTCGCCGAGATAACGGGCGACAACGTGGGCAAGCGGTTGGCGATAGTCCTCGACGACAAAGTCTATTCGGACCCGGTCATCAGGACCAGAATATCGGGCGGCGAGGGCATCATAGAGGGTCAGTTCACCCTCGAGGACGCAAAAGACCTGGCGCTCGTACTGCGCGCGGGCGCGCTACCGGCACCTGTCAAGGTCATAAGCAAAAACGTTGTCGGACCATCGCTCGGCGACGACTCTATAAAAAAAGGCCAGAGGGCGATCCTGATAGGGTTTTTGGCCGTTGTTATCTGCATGGCTTTTTATTACGGATTATCAGGGGTGATAGCCGATTTCGCCCTCCTGTTCAACGTGATATTTGTCATGGGTATACTATCCGCTCTTAATGCCACTCTTACTCTGCCCGGCATTGCCGGATTGACTCTCACCATGGGCATGGCGGTTGATGCCAACGTCCTGATATTTGAACGTATCAGGGAGGAACTGCGAACAGGCAAGACCATCCGGGCCGCAATAGATGCGGGTTATAACCGCGCGTGGCTCACCATTCTGGACTCCCACGTGACATCTCTCATAACGGCGGCCATACTTTTCCAGTTCGGGACAGGCGCTGTCCGCGGTTTCGCGGTAACATTCTTCTGGGGCCTGATAGTCTCGCTATTCACGGCCTATTTCATAACGCAGTCGATGTTTGACCTTAGAAAACAATACAAGTCATTAAGCATATAACGGAGGAAAACAAATGATAGAGATAATCAAAA
>JAJFUW010000092.1 GCA_021372235.1 Spirochaetia bacterium | reverse complement strand
GACGACCTCATAATAATCCACGACGACATTGACCTGCCCGTCTACAAATTAAAGATAAAGTTCGGGGGAGGCGACGGCGGCCACAACGGGATAAAGTCCATAATTGAACGGCTCGGGACAAAGGATTTTGCCCGTATTAGGATAGGCGTGGGCAAACCGGAGCACAAAAGCCGGACAGTCGACTACGTACTGGGTAAGATGAAAGACGAAGAAATTGAAACATACATAAAAAAGTTTGAAATAGCGGGAAAATTTTTGACAGACTGGCTTGAGAACGGATATGTAAAAGCGGCGGGAAGGTTTAAGGATCCGGACCCGGAACAATAACGCGGCAGACCGCACGCGGGATTTAGTTACAACAAAATAGAGGGGTAGAGCTGATGACATTCACAAAAGAAGAAAAGACCGTATTTATTATTATTGCTGTCGCGGTACTTTCCGGCACGTTCATCAACCTGTTTTTATCTTACGACAAAAAAATATCCGACGTCCCGTTATCTTCCGGCATAGCCGCCATAAACATCAATACGGCGACGGCCGAGGAATTTGACAGGCTCCCGGGCGTGGGCGCTGTGATAGCCCAAAGGCTGGTCGACTATAGGTCGCAAAACAATGGGTTCAAAAGCACCGCAGAACTGAAAAACGTGAAGGGCATAACCGCCAAAAAATTCGCCGCAATGGAAAAGTACCTGACGGTGGGGCAGTGAACTCCTCTTTTGTCACGTGGATTCTTTCTGTACAACTTCTCAGACCGGAGCCATCATGAACCGCCCTGTAGTCCCTGTGACGCTCTCTTTCATCGCCGGAATAGTAATAGCCGAAAAAGCCCCGGGATTGTTAATGGCCGCGGCTGTTTTCATGGTTACCGCGGCCTTGTTGTGGTTCCTGATGAAAAAACAATCCATCCTGCCTGTTATTTTTTGCGCTCTCGGCTACTTCGTTTTTTCCCTTCATATGAACCGGTTCCCGCCAAACCATATAAAAAACCTTGACAACTTACCGGGGGACGTAAAGCGGGTGACCCTGCTGGTTTCTGACATGCCGGAGGAGAACGAAGAGAGGATATATTTCACCGGGGAAGTCAGGGCGCTGGGTTACAAAACTTATGAAAAAATCGGTCTCTCAGGCAGGGTCAGGGTGACCATAGAAAAAGATTTCGGCTTCAAACCCGCTTATGGGGACATACTGGAAATCAGGGGCAAACCCGTAAAACCGCGTCCTCCGGGGAACCCGGGAGAGTTCGATTACCCCGCTTTCCTGCGATACCAGAAGGTGTACTATACGCTCTATGCCAGGGACACGGCTGTTGTAAAGACGGGGCAGGGCCGGGTAAATCCATTTTTCCGTCTTTCATATACGCTGAAACAGAAACTGGTGGAGGTGATCTACTCCTGCCTGCCGCGCGAAGAAGCAAAGGTGCTGGAAGGCCTGATGCTGGGCAACAAGCGCACAATCTCCGACGAGATATATGATGAGTTCAAAACCACAGGCACGGCGCATATCCTCGCCGTATCCGGCATGAACGTGGGGCTTATCGCCCTGTTCGTTTTTTTATTACTTAAAATATTCGGCGCACCGAGAAAAGTTTGCGCCGCAATCACTATGGTGCTGCTCCTATTTTTTGCCATCATCACGGGGCTGGACGCATCCATTGTGCGGGCAACCATAATGTCCTTCGTGGTGCTTTTCGGTTATCTAATCGAACGGGACTCTGACGTGATAAATTCGCTGGCCATAGCGGCGCTATTCATCCTCCTTGTAAATCCAGCAGACCTGTTCGGCGCGGGTTTTCAGTTGTCGTTTCTGGCCACGCTGGGGCTGGTCTATTTTGACGGCCGGGCAAAAGAGGTTTTCAAAAAAGCGCCGGCGCAGGCAGTCTCGCTCATCGCGCCTACGCTCACGGCGCAGTTTTTTATTGTCCCTGTCATGGCAAACACGTTCCACCAGGTATCGCTTATATCAATCATCGCAAATTTATTTGTGGCGCCCGTATCAGGCGCCATTACCATACTGGGGTTTGCCATGTGGGTTGTCGGCTCTGTCAGCGTTGAAGCGGGCAGGATATTTGGAGCCCCGATATGGGTGCTGATCAAGGCCATGATATGGACGGTCGACGTGCTGGCAAAGGTGCCGTATGCCGCGATATCGGTAAGAACGATACCCGTGGCGCCGGCTGTGCTGTACTATATGCTGTTCATCTTGCTGCCCCACAAGGATATAATGCAATCACAAATACTAAATCACAAATCCCAAAATAAGAAAAATACGGAGGAAACAACGGACACCTACCGCGCGGGTTATGAGCCGGATAGAGGCATAAAACTGAAGACGGTTCTGTGGTGTGTCCTGGCTGTTTGGTTCGTTTTCCACCTGCTCTGGCCGGGTAAACCCGGAGTATATGTGCTCGCGGCCGGGGGGATAAACGCGGCGTTTATACAGGACAAAGACGGAAAAAAAACCGTTATGCTCGGGTGCGATAACGGGGAGGAGGCTGCAGGCACAGGCAGTGTTGTTGTGCCTTTTTTAAGGTATATGGGAATAAATAGCATCGATACCCTCATGACCGCGGAAATTACCGGGGAGGCCAACCTGGAAAAGATAAGGCGTAATATCAGGGTGATAAACGAAACCGCCGGTGAGGAAACCCTGAGGGCAGGCGCCGGTACAACCGAAGTTATAATGACCGCAGGTCCTGCCATGGGAGCCACGGCCATGTCAGGCGCGATTATCATTCCATGTTATTATTCGGCGCCGCTCCTGGCGGAGCTCGGGCGAGGGAATATGGCGGTGATAAATTCAGGGAACGAAAAGGGGTTCAAAAAACGAACTTATAAGATGGAAGGGGTCTGGGACCTGCGGGAAAAAGGGTATTTTCATGCAGGGCTTTGATATAGCGGGAGTTGTCTTGTGTTACGAAGCAATCAAAAGACTGGACTGAACCCCTCCGACTGGACACCCGGATTAGAACAAATTAGCCTGCTCCTGCAGTTCTTCGAACTCTACCGGCGGAACATATCCAATCGACGA
>JAJFUW010000202.1 GCA_021372235.1 Spirochaetia bacterium | reverse complement strand
GTTTTACGCGTACCTGGTGCCGACGTTCCTCATCAAACAGTTCAACCTCGAACTCAAATACACCCGCATTGACCCGGATTACATAGCCCCGGCGTCGGGTGTAACCGACACATCCTACCGCACACAGCCGACATCAACCACGGTAAAGCAGCATTCCGTAACGACGCTTTCCGACCCGACGACCGACTACAACAACATGAACAGGGTGGAGGCCTCGGCGAGAATCATGCTGCCCAACGGGCTTTTGAGGATAAATTACGGGGCCTCGCCGCAGCTCCGGCCGTCCATGGACAGTTTTTATACGAGACATGCGGCCATAGGCAGCGATGTGTGGTGGAAAGGTTTCTACAGCGGATATGGATTTCCGTATACGGCCGACCCGCAGAGGGCGGACATGGCATACTATAATATAAACCGTTATGGCCTGAACAACTGGGACGAGAGCGCAAACTATATAATATCCGCGGGCACCGGCGGCCTGACAACCGATTTGTGGAACGGTCACAGGGAGTTTATGTCAACGGGCACGCACACCGAGACAATCAAGACTATAAATACGGCTGTGTTTGACCTACGGTACGAGATAAACAAACTGCCCCTGATAACGAGCCTGGTCAGGCGTTCGCTGTTCATGCACATCTACGGCGAGCTGACGAACCTCTCGGCAGGGACAAATTTTCTGGTCAGCTTTGACAACTCCAGGATATTCACGCAGGGCATACTGACATCCACCCTGGTATATAATGCGTTTGACGGCATGAACCTGCTGGGTTACTGGGCCATGGAAAAGTGGCTGTCAAAACAGGTCGTGCCGTACGAGATGGACTATTACGAGAATGTGTTCGGTTTGGGGGCTGATTTTGACATAGCGCCCAGGACCGGACTTTTCATAAGGGTAAAAAACTTCTACCACGACGACAAGCAGGTGAGGGCCAACAATTTCCACGGATGGCTCATAAATGCTGAGATTAAAAGCTTCTTCTAACGACACAATTAATAGTGAATAATGGGCCTTTTGGTTTTATTATTAATTATTCATTATTAATAATTAATCAGCAAAAAACGGAGGTTTTACATGACAAAGAAGAGCATAGCAATACTGGCGGCTCTGCTGTTGCCACTGGCGCTTTTTGCGGCTGAAACAGCCATAAAGAGCGATTCACAGGCTTATGCCGACATAAAGACGCTATCCGACAACAGCGTTATAGACGGTGCTGTTGAAAAAGAGAGCCTGACCAGGGCGGAAGCTGCCGGGTTTGTGGCCAACGGCGCGGAAAATGTCCGCTCAGGCAAGGCCGCGGACGCGTCAGCCGAGGACCTGGAAAAGCTTTATGGTCTTGTAAAGATGTTCCAGACGGATATGATGGCAAAGGGCATGCCGCTGGGCGACATAGAGGACATGCTTGTTTTAATAAAGGTAAAGCAGGAGCGGCTGAACAAGCAGGCCATAGAAGACAAGGCTGACAAACTGCTGGCCAACACGGGGTTCAAGATAAACGGGGAGGGCGCGGTTTATATGACAGACCTGAACCTCAATGGGAACGCTTTCACTGCCAATGAACGTTACCGCCCCATAACCCAGCACCTCGACCTCATATTCTCGGCAAAACCGTCTAAATCAATCTATGGCGAAGCAATATTCAGGATAGAGAACCTCTACGGCGGGTTCTGGGGGGCGCAGAACATATACGGCGTCAGGCGTTTTTTCATAGAGGGCGAGAACAACCTGTTAAAATTCACGGCGGGAGATTACCGGGCAAAACTGACCCCGTTCACTATGTGGGCTGTTGAGGATGAAAGGCCCTATGAGGCAAAAGTTTTTTCCGACAAAAAAGAGATGAACAAAAAAGAACTATACCTCGGGGATAACAAATGGCCGCTGACAGGAGGCATGGTTTCCGGCAGATATGGCCTTTTTGACGCGGTGGGCCTCGAGGTCGATATAATGGCGGCCAGGGTAGGGGGCGCGGCCGCGACAGTTGCGACGCCTTACAGTGATATAGTATCCGCGATAAACTATGTGACCTATACTGCGTCAAATTTTGTTTACCCGCACGACCGTTACCTGGCGGCCGGCCGCCTGGCCTCGGACTGCGGGTTAAAGGACATGCTAAAGATCGGGCTCAACTTTACAGAGATAAAGGACGCGGAAGACACGGGCGTAATGCACGGCTCGCCTTACATGGACAACTATGTTGGGTCAGCTGACGCAAACCTGCAGCTTTTAGGAATCGTTAAAATATACGGCGAGTTTGCCTATTCCGGTTACTACGTGGGAACCACCCTGCCGGCGAGCCACGTTTACGCCGGCTTGACACAAACGGTCAACTCTTATCTGTGCGACACCGCGGTCAAAGCCGGAGCTTCTGCCGAGTTGTTTAACACAAAACTCGAAGGCTATTTCAGTGTCGTGGGCAACTCGTTCACGGCGTACGCGGCGCAGACGAGGATGTATGACGAGGCCGTAAATTTCCCGTACCTCACGCAGAACAACACGTGGAACGCCTCGAAATATTACTACGGACTGAACAACGTCACATATCCTTTCACCAGGTACAACCAGTCCATTATGGCAGGATACCTGCCGACAGGGCGCAACCTGATGCCCTATTCCAATTACCTGAACTATGCACTCCCTTACGGTGACTCTACACCCAACAGGCAGGGGTTCACGGCAAAACTCTCGGGCAATTATCTGAACGGCATGCTTGCCCCGTCAGCTAAGTTTGTTTACACGACAGAGTTTACGCCTTTTGTCTCCGGCGGCCCCCGGGATTTCCTCGTGGTTGAGGGCGGGTTAAAGGCAAAGATATGGAAAATAGCTGCGACGGCCGGTTATAAATTTGAAAAGAGCCAAAATTACAAACTTTCACCCGCCGATGTGGACCTGACAACCGGCATTATCGACGCGGGCCTGGAGTTTGAACCAAATGGTAAATGGCTTTTCACAGCCGGCTTCTCAAACACGGCGTTCTCGGGCAACGACGTGCCGTATTCGTATAATGCCTCCTCGGGGTTGTGGGAATACGCAAGCGCCACGCAGGCTTATGACACCGCAATCATGAGTTACGGCGCTTCAATAGAACATAGGTTTGCGCAGACAGTGACGCTGGGGCTCTCCTATACAGGAACGGTCATAACGGACAACATGGACACCGCAAACAGCTTCATGGCGCAGGAAATTGATCTTAAGATCATCTACAGGTTCTAATTAATAATGAATAATTAACAATAGATACCATACAACGACAAATATAAATCACAACGAAAAATCGAGGAGGCTTTATGAAAAAGACACTTGCTGCAGTTGCTTTGTTCGTACTGGCGATATCAGCTTTGATGACTGCGGGCTGCAAACCGGTTGACAACACCGGCGCGGTTACACCGACATTTACCGCAACTGCGCTGCCGCCGACGGCGACACTGACACCGTTTGTTCTTTCAGACGGCGCGACAGTCTCGAATAACGGTTTCTGGTACAGCTATACCAATAACGGCGCGGGCAACTCCAATGGATTTGTGCTGAATGTCAGCGGCGCAACCAATCTCACATTTACGACCTCTGCGTCGCCTGATTACGGCGTATGGTGGGGGTTCATTCCAAATTCCTTGCAGGGAACCGACTGGACGTACAAACCTTTCGCGGGTTACACCGGGGGCATACGTTTCCAGGCCAGGGATACAGGCGCGCGTACGTTCATGGTAAAAATAGCCACGAAAGAGGACGGCTCCTCCACGGTCATTGACCAGTGGGCGATGGAATTCACCGCGCCGACGACATGGACGCTGGTGAACCTGCCGTTCTCATCCTTTACCAACACGTCGGGCACCCAGACGCTGGACCAGGCGCGGGCCAACGGTTACGGCCTGTTCATAGGCATGACAGCCGCAAGCCAGTCAGGCCCGCTTGAGCTGGACGACATTACCGTATACTAGGGGATAATATCCTCAAAGGGAGGAATTGATGAGAAAATCATTGGCAATGCTGGTTGTCATATCGCTCGCCGCGGCCATTTTCGCGGGTTGTGAGAAAAAGCAGGAACCCATCAGGGTGCTGCACTGGGGCGACGTGATAGAGATGGCCAACGTCAGCAGGATAATTAAAGACATAAAGGCGACCACGGGCATAGACGTCCGGCAGGAACGCGCGCCGGCGGGCAACGCCTACATGGAAAAACTGCTCACGCAGGCGTCAGGCGGTATGGCGCCGGATATCGTTTTTGTCGAGGTGGGTAACATCAAACCCATGGTGGACAAGGGGCTTCTGGTTGACCTGACGCCCTATATCGAAAATGACAAGGATACGGATTTCAACCTGAAGGATTACTATCCCCAGATGATAGACAGGTTCACGATTGACGACAAACTGTTTGTAATACCGCGCGACATAGCACCGATATGCGCCATCTACTACAACAAAAACCTTTTTGACAGGGCGGGCATCCGTTATCCCAAGGACGACTGGAACTGGGACGATTTTTTAAAGACCGCGCAGCAGCTCACGCTAAAGAACAAGAACGGGGATACCGTGCAGTGGGGCTTTTTGGACGAATGGACCATCTGGGATTCGTGGGTCTACTCCAACGGCGGCTCCATTGTCGATGACGTCAAGAAGCCTGCAAAATTCACCCTCGATACACCCGAGGCCATACAGGCGGTGCAGTTTCGGGCGGACCTTTCCTACAAATACCATGTCGCCCCGTCACCGGCAGTCATCGCGGCGACAGCCATAGGACAGCAGGGAACAGCTTCCATATTCATGAACGGCACAGTGGCCATGTTCTATACAGGCTACTGGAAAGCAGGCTATTTCAGGCCGATACAGAATTTCGATTGGGACATAGTGATGTTCCCGAAAGGGCCGACAGGCAAGAGGGGCTTCCCCTCGGGCGGGTCCGGTTATGCCATCACCACCCAGTGCAAGGACAAGGACAAAGCCTGGAAAGTGTTAAAGAGGTTTGCCGGGAAAAAAGGGCAGATAGACCTCTCGAGTCAGGGCGGGCTGCAGCCTGCAATAATAAGCCTGGCTGAGTCGCCGCAGTTCATGGACGAATACAAACCAAAGAACAAAAAGATAATGCTCGAGGCGGTAAAGTACATAGTCTTTACCCCGCTTTCAAAGGACTGGGAAGAGATAAACCTGCGCTACATATCACCCGCACTGGACAGGGTATGGAGCGGCAGGGAAACGGCGGCACAGGCGATAAAACCCATGGCGGCGGAAGTAAACAAAGATTTCTTTACAAAAAAGAAATAGGCAAAGTTGATATGCGGCAGGCCCGTCGTGTTAAACCACGCACGGGCCTGTTCCGTTAAAAACGTTAAAAACGAGGAAACGAGCCGGGAGCCGGAATCCGGGAGGAAAGGGAACGAAGAGGCCGGCTAAAAGGGATGAGTAGGTCCGGTTTTTTTGTGTTCTACTTGTTTTTTCTCGCTGTTCCTCTCCTCCTGGCTCCCGGCTCGTCCCCTCAACGGGAAGTACATATTTGCACATGCCACAGGAGGATTTACATATGCATTATTCATGGAAAAATGTCATTTGCGGCGGCGGCGGGTTCGTGCCCGGGATTATTTTTCATCCGTCGTGCAAAGGGCTCTGCTATCTGCGCACGGACATGGGCGGAGCTTACAGGCGCAACGACTCAGGGCAGGCGTGGCAGTGCATAACTGACATGTTCGGCAAGGATGAGGCACAGTATAACGGAGTTTTAAGCCTGGCTGTGGACGCAAACGATCCGGAGCGGGTATACATGATGAACGGCAAGTACACGGGCAAGGGTCACGGCAAAGGCGCTTTTCATGCATCGCGCGACAGAGGCACTACGTGGAAAAAAACCGCGCTGCCTTTCAAGGTTGGAGGCAATGAAAAGGGGCGCGGCGCCGGGGAACGCCTGGCGGTTGATCCGAACATGGGTGCCATAATTTTCATGGGAACCGGCAGGAACGGGCTGTGGCGTTCGGACACCTGCGGTGAGAGATGGCACCGTATCAGGACTTTTTTGCCCAAAGATGTCAATTTTGTCGTGTTCCACGCAACGTCAGGTTCGCACGAAAAAGCCACCAGGACAATATTTGCGGCGGCAGCACAGCAGGGCAGGAGCCTTTACCGCTCGGACGATTGCGGCATGAACTGGCAGCCTGTCAGGGGCCAGCCGCGGGGGGTGATGGCCATCAGGGCGTCTATGGCGGGGACTGACATGTACATAACGTTTTCCGATACACCCGGGCCGTTCGGCGCCAAATCAGGCGGCGTGTGGAAATACGACATCATAAACGGCAGTATGAGCGAACTGAAACTTCCGGCCGGAAGCTGCGGTTACTCCGGTGTAAGCGCGGACCCTCAAAAACCGGGCAGGCTGGTCGTGAGCACACTCAACAGGACGGAGCCGTACGACGAAATATACATTTCCGACGACGGCGGGGGAAAATGGGAACCCCTGATAGGCAAGTCTGAATGGGACAACAGTTACGCGGGTTACACAAAAACAATGACCCCGCACTGGATATCGGATATAGAGATAGACCCGTTCGACAGCAGCAGGGCTGTTTTTACGACAGGCTACGGCATATGGACCAGCCGGGAACTGTCATTGGAAAAAGCCTCCTGGTTTTTTGACGACCGGGGGCTTGAAGAGACCGTGGCCGTGAAATTAATAAGCCCGGCACAAGGCGCACACATAGTCTCCGCCATGGGGGATATTGACGGATTCAGCCACGATGGCCTGGACACAGCCCCGGCCAACAGGCACGACCCGTGGCGCGCTACGACTTTATCCATGGACAACGCGGGGCTAAAACCGCTTTTTTTTGTAAAAAGTTACAATCACAGGCAGCCATACGGCGCATACTCTGACGATGGCGCCGTATCGTGGAAGGATTTTAGCGCGTGCCCCGAAGGCGCAGCCAGGGGCGGAGTACGTTCCATGGCGGTCTCTGCCGATGGCGGGACAATATTGTGGGAACCCGAGGGCGCGCGCATGTCGTGGTCGGATGATAACGGAGCCACATGGCATAAAAGTGAAGGCGGTTTTGAAAAGAAACTGTGGCCCGTATCCGACAGGTCAAACCCGGACGTGTTTTACATGTACGACGGCGTGAAAGGCGTTATATGGGTCAGCACTGACAGGGGGAGAAAGTTCAGGCGCGGAGCCGGATGGTTAAAGGCGGCAGGCTGTTACCCGGGAGGCGACGGCATGGCTGATTTTGAACTCTGCTCCGTGCCGCAGGGCAAGGGCGAGTTGTGGCTGGCGGCAGGCAAAAAAGGGCTCTACCGTTCGGTTGATTACGGGCGCAGCGTCAAAAAGATAAAGGGTGTAAAGGAGGCGTTCCGTGCCGGGTTCGGCAGGAACACGGAAGGCGCATTGTATCCCGCGGTTTTTATATGGGGGACCGTGGGCTCAACAACTGGCATATTTCGTTCTCCGGACTGCGGGGCAACGTGGCAGAGGATAAACGACGACAAACACCAGTACGGCTGGATACACTGCGTGACAGGGGACGCGAGGGTGTTTGGAAGGTGCTATTTGGGGACGGAGGGAAGAGGGGTTTTGTACGGGGAAGAACTTCCCGATAAATTAATAATAAATAATTAGCAATAACGACGCAGCGTTCTGTGAAAAATATTATTCATTCTTAATTATATTTAACGAAAAAGGAGACGATGTGAAAAGAAAAATAATGATGGCAATAGTGCTTTTGGCGGGATTGATTACCGCCTGTGCCTCCGGCACAATCAAAAATTTCGCCTCTGATGCGGCGACAACAACAGCCTACACGTGGAAGAGCGTTGTGACCGGCGGCGGCGGGTTCATACCCGGCGTGGTTTTTCACCCCGCAGAGAAGGGGCTTTGCTACCTGCGCACCGACATGGGCGGCGCCTACAGGTACGACCCGGAGGGTGAAAAATGGGTCTGTATTACCGATATGTTCGGAAAGGACGAGTCGGAATACAACGGCATACTGAGCATTGGGCTTGATCCCAATGACACCGGCCGCGTTTACCTCATGACGGGCAAATACACACAGGATTGGGCGGGCAAGGGCGCGTTCCGGATATCAACCGACAGGGGTGATAACTGGAAGACGGTAAAACTTCCTTTCAAGGTCGGCGGCAACGAGGATGGTCGCGGCGCGGGCGAGCGGGTGGCTGTTGACCCGAATCTGGGATCAATTATATTCATGGGCTCCACCGGGGATGGCCTCTGGAGGTCCGTTGATCACGGTTCATCCTGGGAAAGGGTTGCGGGTTTTACCCCTGTAAACGTCAACTTTGTGGTTTTTGACGGAACTTCCGGGACAAAGGGATCCGCGACAAAAAGGCTGTTTGCCGCGGCTGACGACGGCGCGGGGAGCCTGTACGTTTCAAATGACGCGGGCTCGACGTGGACACTTGTCGCGGGCCGGCCGCAGGGGCTCATCGCCCTGCGCAATTCCATAACACCTCAAGACCTTTACCTGACTTACTCGGACGCAACAGGGCCCAACGGCGCCAAGCACGGTTCGGTCTGGAAGTACAACATCGCTGCAGGAACGTGGACTGACCTCAAAGTGCCGGCAGGTATGGGTGGATTTTCGGGCATATCCATAAACCCAAAGGATCCAAAGACGATAATAGTCAGCACGCTCAACAGGTGGGACCCGCTCGACGAGATATACCTGACTCATGACGGCGGCAAAACCTGGGCTCCGCGCATAGCAAAAGCGGCATGGGACAGTTCGTACGCACCGTACTCAAAGAGGTCGGAATTCATAAAACCGCACTGGATATCATGCGTGGTACTGGACCCCTATGATCCTGACAGGGCTATTTTTACGACGGGTTACGGCCTGTGGGAGAGCAGGAACATAAACGCGAAAAAGCCACTGTGGGCCTTCAGGAACAACGGCATAGAGGAACCTGTGCCGATGCAGATAATCAGCCCGCCAAAGGGCGCCAGGCTCTTTACCGCGCTGGGGGACATAGACGGGTTCCGGTACGAGGATAATCTCGACGTTTCGCCCGACAGCAGGTACAACCCGATCAGATGGACCACGTTATCCATAGCGGCAGCTTACGCAAATCCCGACATAATGGTAAAGGCGTTCAACCGCAGCCCTTACGGCGCTTACTCAAAGGACAACGGCAAAAGCTGGATTGATTTCGGGGATTATCCGGGCGACGCGACGGCGGGCGGCAGCAGGGCGATAGCCATATCCGCCGACGGAAAAATAGTAGTATGGGCCGCGGAAAAAAGCGTCAACTGGCAGGTGCAGGACAGCAGTCTGCGGCGTTCGGAAAACCTCGGTGAGGAGTGGACGGTCTGCGGGGGAATTCCCGAGGGCAAATACCATCCCGTTGCAGACACAGTGAACCCGGCGAAGTTTTATGTATTCTCGGGTGAAGAGGGAACGATGTATGTTAGCGCGGATTTTGGGGTAAGTTTTACCAAAACATTTACAGGACTACCCCTTCAGGTCGACGCCGGATGGCAGGCCGCCAACGCGGTGCCGGCGCCCGGCATAGAGGGAGACGTGTGGTTCTCATCGGGACGCGGAGGGTTCTACCGCACAACGGATTCCGGAAAAAGTTTTTCCATGATAAAGAGCGTTGACGAAGCGTACAGGTTCGGTTTCGGAAAGGCTGCGGACGGTAAAACATACCCTGCCATATACCTGTGGGGCACAATACACGGCGTGACCGGGCTGTTCCGCTCGGATGACGAAGCAAAGACCTGGACGCGCATAAACGACGACAGACACCAGTACGGATGGATACACAACGTGACAGGGGACATGAGGGAGTATGGTAGGTGTTATATTTCCGCTGAGGGACGGGGAAGTCTTTACGGAGATGCTGTGGTAAAATAGCTAAGATTTGTTGCCCCTGAGTATATGAAACGAGCCAGAAGCCAGGAAGCAGGAGTCGAGGGAATAACGAGGTAAGAGCGAGCAATAAAACGAGGAAAACGGGTTGTTGGTTTTTTTGTTCTCCTCGTTTTATTCCTCCTCGCTATGATACTCGACCTCCTGCTTCTGGCTCCTGGCTCAAAACCTCAGGGCGTAGGGAGCGGCCGGGCAGATGATCAGTCCGCGGCTACATGAATTTAATTAACAGTTTAGAGGCGGTTTTTAAAATTTTGGCCAAATCGGCCTGAAAGGAGAACAAAGATGAGGAAATACGGTTTACTGGCGGTAGCAGTACTGTTTCTTGCGGTTGTTTTCTCCGGCTGTGCAACAACAGGAGGGACGGAGCAGGCCGGCGGCACGGCAACAGCGGCTGCGGCTCCCACGGGTTCGGGCAACAAGGTCAACCTGTGGAACTTTGAGTCAAAGACAGCGGACGGCTGGGCAGGCAACGGCAAATGGGCCGAGAGGTTGACGGTCAACACGGATCCGAAATTCGTAAAAGAGGGCGGGTTTTCGCTGAAGATTGATGCGAAAGGCTGCAAAGGTTGGGAGCAGAACATAGCGTTGAACGGCGGGCCGTTCCCGGAACAGTTCGCGAAACTTGCATCGCTCACCATGGACGTTTACGTCCCAAAGGAATCGATCAAAGGGATGGAATACGCCCAGATATTCCTCGTTGTTTCCGGTTCGGCAAATTCCTGGTACCAGGTACAGCAGGGTATTAAGGAAGGCTGGAACTCGCTGGAGTACAAGATAGAACCGGGAGCAATAGACGGCGATATATGGAAGGTCTATTTTGTGTTTAACTCGGGCGGGACATTCTCTGGCCCTGTATACATAGATAATGTTGTGGGAACATACTAAAAAAACGTTCAACTTCGTGTCGGGTGGCGGCTGCTGCATTGCACCCGTCATCCGGCACGAATTTAAAGGAGTTTTTATGTCAGAGTTACGTTACAACCCGATGCTCGGGACTTATACAATGGTAGCCTCAGGACGCCAACACAGGCCCCACATGGACCCGGGAAAATGCCCGTTCTGTCCGGGACAGGGGAAACTGGGGGACTACGACGTCCTGAAATACGACAACGATTTCCCGGTGCTCTCGCAAAACCCGCAGCCTGTCAAAGGGCCAAAGTCAAAGGTCTATTCGGCTGCCGAGGCATACGGCAAGTGCGAGGTGATACTCTACTCGTCAAACCACAAGACAAACTTATATGAACTCCCCCTGCAGCAGATCAACAAGATAGTGGACCTGTGGGTGGAAAGGCAGAACGAACTTTCAAAGGATAAAAGGATTAAATACGTCTTTCAGTTCGAGAACAAGGGAGAAGAAGTCGGGGTGACCATGTTCCACCCCCACGGTCAGATATACGCCTATCCATTTGTGCCGCTCAAGATAAAGACCGAACTGGACAACGCGCGCGCCTACTCCGCGAAAAACGGCGGGTGCATGGTTTGTGACATGAACGCGGAGGAGTCATCAGAAGGCACACGCGTCATTTATGAGAACGACAGTTTTATGGTCTACCTGCCGTATTTTACCGATTACCCTTACGGCGTATTCATATCCAGCAAAGAACACAGGCCATATCTGACATCATTATCGGCCGAGGAAAAAACCGGCCTGGCAGACGCACTGAAAGTTGTAGAGGGAACGTTTGATAAAGTCTACAACAGGCCGTTTCCGTTCATGATGTGCGTGCACCAGTGTCCGATGAACTCGCCGGAGTATAAAACAAGTCAAAAGAACTACCATCTGCACATAGAGTTCTACACGCCACTGCGCGGCAAGGACAGGATAAAGTTCTATGCCTCCTCGGAGTCGGGCGCGTGGGCGGCAGCGAACGTCATGGAGGTCGAGCAAAGCGCGAAGGTGCTGGTTTCGTCAAAGATGAAATACTTCGCCCAATCGGACAGGGAAAGGTTCAAAACGGAACTGAAAAAGGAATTTGTGAAGGCACATGGCGGTAAGGCGGACGGGATACGGGTGTTTTCCGCACCGGCCAGGGTTAACATAATAGGCGAACACATAGATTATAACGGCGGGCTTGTGATGCCTGCCGGGCTCACCATATCGTTCTTTGCAGCCCTGCGTGAACGTAACGACAAAAGGATAGTTCTAAAGAGCCTGGATATGCCCGGCACGGCCATATACACTGCCGGAAAAAAACCGGGGCACAATGATGAATATACATGGGCAAACTATCCGGCCGGTGTGATGGATGCACTGTTGGAAAAAGGCCGTAAGATAAATATAGGCTTTGATGTCCTGTTCTTTAGCGAGGTGCCCGTGGGAGCGGGGGTATCGTCATCCGCAGCTTTTGAGGTCGTCTTTGGCTACGCTCTGTCGCGTATGTGCGGCTTTGACCTTTCGAAAAAAGAGGCGGCGCTCATCGGCAAGGCGGCTGAGAACAATTTTGTAGGGGTAAAATGCGGCATCATGGACCAGTATGCCTCGGCCATGGCAGAGGCCGGCAAGGCGATACTTTTGGACTGCGCGAAGGTCGAGAGCACCTACATCCCGGCGGATTTCGGCGATTACAGGATAGTGGTCTCGGACACGAACAAAAAGAGGGAACTGTCCGGTTCAAAATATAATGAGAGGCTTGCGGAGTGCCGCACGGGCCTTGCAATACTGAGAAAAAGGGTGAAGATAAAGAACCTGTGCGACCTGGATGAAAAGAAACTAAAGCCGCTCCTGAGGCTGCTCAAGGACCCGGTCATTAAAAAAAGGGTCATGCACGTGGTATCGGAGAATGAGAGAGTAAAAAGGGCGGAAGTGGCGCTCAAAGCCGGGGACATAAAACTGCTCGGAAAACTGTTGAATCAATCCCATATGTCGCTGAAAAATGATTATGAGGTGACGGGTGAGGAACTCGACGCGATGTTCGAGGAGGCAATAAAGGCTCCGGGCTGCACGGGCAGCCGCATGACAGGCGCCGGGTTTGGAGGCTGCACGATAAGCCTCGTACATAAAAACAGCATGCACGATTTTGAGGAAAAGGTTGCGGCGGGGTATAAGAAGCGCACGGGAAGGATAGCGGATTTTTATGTGTGTGAGGCGGGGGATGGGGTAAGGGAGATCTAAAGGCGGAAAAAAATGAAAAGTCAAAACCCAAAAGTACAATTTAAAAGGCAAAATTAACGGCAAGGTGTTGTACGGGCAATACGGTCTTGATTGTACAAATAGTTGCATTTACTTTTGGATTTTAACCTGTACTCTTTGGTTTTGACTTTTAAATTTCAAATTAAAGGAAATGTTTATAATAACAAGGAGGCTTTATGAACTACAAACAGACCGGCAGCAAAGTAACCGTCCCTCAGGGGAAAACCGTTCTAAACATCGAGGTGTTTTCGTCCGATATCATCAGGGTTAATTACGCGCTTTTGGGCTCAAAAAAGCGGCAGAGCCTGGTCGTGACAATGAAACCCGAGGTATCCGAGGTCAGCGTCGAGGAGACCGTTCACGGGCTTGAGGTCCAGACGGATAACATCAGGGTGGTAGTCGATAAAAATAGCCTTGGCGTCAGATTCCACGAACTCTCCGGGCCGGTCCTCTCGGAAAAACCCGGCACCAGGCTGGTTATGCCCGCTGTTGTCTCGAAGGAAAAGACGTTCCACGCGGGCGTGGGATTCACAAGGCTGCCCAACGAAGGGATTTATGGTCTGGGACAGTATGAAGAGGGGTTCATGAACTATAAGAACTGCGACGTGCTAATGATACAGGCCAACAGGGTCATCGTGAACCCGTTCCTGGTGTCGTCGCGCGGCTACGGCATACTATGGGACAACTATTCGGAATCAAAATTCCACGCTGGCGAAAAGGACTTCTCGTTCTGGTCCGAGGTCGCGGACGGCATCGATTACTATTTCGTCCACGGCGGCTCCATGGACGGCGCC
>JAJFUW010000196.1 GCA_021372235.1 Spirochaetia bacterium | reverse complement strand
AAGGTACTGGTCTATGGCTTCCGGCCTGGACGGCATGTTTGCGCCTTCACTTACAAGCTTACAGCCGTTGTCAAGAAGTTTTTTCGCGTCATTTCCGTCCACTTCGTTCTGTGTCGCACTCGGGAAGGCACAGTCGCATTTGATATCCCACGGCCTTGTGCCGGCCCTGTATTCGCATTTGAACTTATCCGCGTACTCTTTGATACGCCCGCGTTTTACGTTTTTCAGGTCCATGACAAATGCGAGTTTCTCCGCCGTTATGCCGTCCCTGTCATAGATGGTGCCGTCCGAATCCGATAATGTTACAGCCTTGCCGCCGAGCTGGTTAATCTTCTCGACAGTGTACTGCGCCACGTTTCCCGAACCGGAAACCAGACATATCTTATCCTTTATAGAATCACCTTTTGTTTTTAACATTTCCTCGGCAAAATATACCGAGCCGTAACCTGTGGCTTCCGGACGTATGAGCGAGCCGCCCCAGTTTAACGCTTTGCCTGTCAGCACGCCGGTGAATTCATTGGCGAGCCTTTTGTACTGGCCAAACATATATCCTATCTCGCGCCCGCCCGTGCCGATATCTCCGGCAGGTACGTCCGTGTCAGGGCCTATATGACGGAAAAGTTCGGTCATGAAAGATTGTATAAAACGCATGACTTCATTGTCTGTTTTACCCTTTGGATCAAAGTCGGAGCCGCCCTTTGCGCCTCCCATGGGAAGCGTTGTCAGTGAATTTTTGAAAACCTGTTCAAAACCGAGAAATTTGAGGATGGAAGCGTTAACCGAGGGATGCAAACGTATGCCCCCTTTGTAAGGCCCTATAGCGCTGTTGAATTGGAAACGAAAACCGCGGTTTACCTGAATCTTGCCTTTGTCGTCTATCCACGGTACGCGGAAAAAAATCTGCCTTTCCGGTTCCGTGATACGTTCCAGAATGGAATTCTGTTCGTATTTTTTGTTCTTTTCTATAACGGGAACCAGCGTGTTCAGTACCTCTGTTACTGCCTGTAAGAACTCAGGCTCGTTCGGGTTGCGTTTTGCCACTATTTCAAGTACTTTATTGATATAAGCATTGTTAGTTGCCACTTAATATTCCCTCCTACTCCATTTTTTTGGTTTGCAGGCAGTTTCATAAGGCATCCTTGCCGTAATTCACAACGCATCTTTGCGCAGTTTAACCGCCATATGCTTTTCCCGGATAATCTCCACAGTATAGCACACCGCTTCATTGCGACGGCTTTACTCCGACGTGGCCTATTTTTCCGCGGAAATAACATGTATTTACAAAATTATATATTATACCATCATTTCAGTCAATTATATTAAAGCGTACTTTTGGTGTCAAAAGCAATGATTATAGCCTCCGCCACGTCTTTCATGGGTTTGCATGTGTCCATGGATTTGCGGCGTATGGCTCCGTATGCCTGTTCTTCTGTCATGGACCGTTCCTTCATCAGTATACCTTTTGCCCGTTCAATAAGTTTCCTATCTTCGAGAGCCTGTCTGGCGTTTATCGCGTCTTCCATGAGTTTGCGGTTCTCTATGGCAACAGCAGCCTGATTTGCCACCGCCTGCAGTACCTTCATCTCGGACTCCCGGTATTTATGAGGCCTGGTGGTATAACTGTTTATGACACCGATGACACGGTCCTTGAGCATCATGGGCACCGCCAGCATCGAGCATAATCCCTCCTTTTTTGCTATGTCAGGGTACATATATCCCGGTTCTTTCGTGACGTCAAAAACCGCAATTGGTTTTTTCTTTTCAACCACCCGCCCGCTTATGGACTGTCCCACTTTTAACGGCGGTTTGTTTTTGTATTCACTGCTTAACGACTGCGTGGCTATTATTTTTAGTTCATCCTTTTTTTCATCAAGTACCATAATGGAACATATTTTCGAGCCCATCATTTGCGCCGTGAGCGTGACAACCATCTGCAGTATGTCTTCCGTGTATTGTCCGGAAACAATTGATTTACTTATCTCTGTCAGCGTTTTTATTTCCCTCTCTTTTTCAACTATTATCCTCCTCAGCTTATCAATCCCTGCGGAGGATGCTTTTGCTGTTTTTGCGTCCCGACTGTTTTTTACCGGCACTCTTTTCCTGACAGTTTTTGCCATAATTACCTCTTGTATAAAATTTCAACCATCAAAGTATATAGCATTGACTTATTATAGTCAAGCCATCCGCACACTAAAAAAAGGCGGGGTTTTGACCCGCCTCGTTTATTATCCTGGCTCGGATGGGACTTTTTAACAGGCCGTGATGTCAGCCGATATAGCGTTGCTGTTCCCGCCCTCGAGTGCGGTTATCTTTGTAATGTTGTCACCGATACTACAGCCGCACAGGAAGGATTAACTATAAATTTGTGCCATATTGCTGTTCTATTTTCAATACGGGTCAGTTCTTCAGATAAGCGTCCACGGCTTCAGCCATTTTTCTGCCTTCGCTGAATGCCCATACGATGAGCGACGGCCCTCTTGCCGCATCACCGCCCGCGAATACGCCGTTTACTGACGTGGCAAAAGTATTGCTGTCGCGTTCTATATTACCGCGGGCGTCAAACGCTACATTGAGCCCTTCAAGCAGTCCTGCTTTTTCCGGATTTGTAAATCCCATGGATAGGATGACCATGTCCGTTTTTATCTCAAAATCGCTTTCCTTGCATTCCTTCATTACGGGCCTTGAGCCCGGAGCCTGAAATTCCCATTTTACCAGGGAACACATGACGCTCTTCACGGTCCCGTTCTCACCCTTGAACTCTTTTGTATTCACACACCATTTACGTTCCACCCCTTCTTCGTGCGATGATGTGGTTTTAAAGATAAAAGGAAATTTCGGCCACGGCTGGCCCGCAGGCCTCTCTTTTGACGGCTGTTCCAGAATCTCCACCTGTGAGACGCTCCTGGCTCCCTGTCTGTTGGCCGTACCGACACAATCGGAACCCGTATCTCCGCCGCCTATCACCAGTACGTGTTTATCCCTGGCGTCCATAAGTTCGCCGGTTATGGGATCACCCGCAACCCTGTGATTGGACTGAGTGAGATAATCGACAGCCTGGTATATGCCCATTAATTCCCTGCCGGGCACTTTCATATCCCTGGCGGCCCTGCAGCCGATGTTCACACAAACGGCGTCAAATCCGCTTAAAAGTTCCCGAACCGGCAATCCGGGTCCGCCGGCGTCAGTATTTGTCCTGAAAATTATGCCGTCCGCCTTCCACAGTTCTATCCTGCGGTCGAGCACCTGTTTTTCAAGCTTGAAATCGGGAATCCCGTAACGCATAAAACCGCCTATTCTGTCCGATTTCTCAAATACAGTGACGGAATGGCCTTTCCTGTTCAGTGCAACTGCGGCAGCCAGACCCGATGGCCCGCTGCCTATGACTGCCACCTTTTTACCCGTACGTATGAGCGGCGGTCCGGGCTTGATATAACCTTCTTTCCATGCTTTTTCAATTATGGCCAATTCGTTTTCCCTTATCGTAACAGGCGAATCGTTAATGCCCAGAACGCAAGCATATTCGCAGGGGGCCGGGCAAACCCTGCCCGTGACTTCGGGCATTGTCGCAGTTTCATTGAGCAGGGTAAAAGCCTCCTGCCATTTACCCTTGAATACGCCGTCGTTCCATTCGGGTATGTAATTTCCCAGCGGACAACCCCAGTTGCAGAAAGGTGTGCCGCAATCCATACATCTCGATGCCTGTTCCCTTGATTTCTCCTCCGGATGCAGAACATTTACTTCCCTGTAATCTTTCACCCTTTCGCTTATCGGCCTGTAAGGAAATGACGCCCTTCTGACCTTTAAAAAACCTCTGGGATCACCCATCGTACACCTCCGACAGATTCAACTTTTTAGCCAAAAGTTTCTGGTTTTCGAATATTGCCTTGTATTCCTTTGGATAGACCTTTACAAACTTGAATATTTCCGCGCCCATGTTATCCAGTACCGTCGAGGCTTTTGCGCTCCCGGTGTATTTTATGTGCTTGCCGAGCAGCCTTTTTATCAGTTCCGCATCCTCTTCGTCAACAGGATCCAGATCAACCATATCAGTATTGCAGCGGGACCTGAACCTGCCGTCCTCGTCATATACATATGCTATGCCGCCCGACATGCCTGCGGCAAAATTCCTGCCTGTTTTACCGAGTATCACCACCCTGCCGCCCGTCATATACTCGCAGCCGTGGTCTCCCACGCCTTCCACAACGCCGTACAGCCCTGAATTTCTGATACAGAACCGTTCACCGGCCATACCCCTGATATACGCTTCACCATTGACAGCCCCGTAAAAGGTGGTATTTCCGATTATGACAGATTGCTCCGGTTTATACGCCGCGTCCGCGGGCGGACAGATTATTATCCTGCCGCCAAATATACCCTTGCCCACGTAATCGTTTGCCATACCGTTCAGTTTGAATGTTATGCCGCTTACCAGCCACGCTCCAAAAGACTGTCCCGCAACACCGGTAAAGTTGCAGCGTATAGTGTCAGCCAAAAGTCCGTCTTCGCCGTGCCGTTTGCATATCTCACCTGACAGCATGGCTCCGGTTGTACGGTCCGTGTTCCTTATCCGCAGTTCCAGATTGACCGGTTCCTTTTTCTCTATGGCTGACTTTGCCAGCCTGATCAGTTCCCTGTCCATAACAGAATCGATGCCATGGTCCTGTTTTTTTGAGCAAAAAACCGTACTGCCGGCCACGGCAACCGGCCTGTAAAGCATCGCTGAATAATCCAACTTTTTTGCTTTCCATGGCAGTATGCCTGCGTTTATCTCGAGCATATCGCTGCGCCCGACCATTTCTTCAACTGTTTTGAAACCGAGCGACGCCATTGTCTCTCTCAGGTCGCGCGCCAAAAAAGTAAAGAAATTCACCAGATAATCCGCCATCCCGCGGAATCTTCTCTGCAGCAGGTCGTCCTGCGTTGCTATACCCACCGAACAGTTATTCAG
>JAJFUW010000183.1 GCA_021372235.1 Spirochaetia bacterium | reverse complement strand
TTCACGGCCTTTGATACCTTATGGACGAATGCCAGGGCAACTGGCTTGATTGCCGGCCCTGAGAGCCCCCCGTATATGTTTGCTATGCGCGGTTTACGCTTTACTATGTCTATGGACATACCTACAAGCGTATTGATGAGGGAGAGCGCGTCCGCCCCGTTATCCTCGCAGTATTTGGCTATGTCTTCCAGCGGCCCCACGTTAGGGGAGAGTTTCATAATCACAGGTTTTGAAAATACTTTTCTGACGCCGGCCAGTATCCCCTTTATCGCGTCCCTGTCCGAGGCAAATGCAAGCCCGCCCTTTTTTACGTTCGGGCACGATATGTTGACCTCAACCGCCGCCACTCCAGAACCCTCGAGCCTTTCTGCAACCGACACGTACTCATCGACCGATGTCCCGTAAATATTCGCAATTACCGGGGTTTTGTATTTTTTCAATTCAGGCATTTTGTCTTTCAGAAACTCCTCCACCCCGATATTCTGCAGGCCTATGGCGTTTATTATTCCGGCCGTGGTCTCGACAAGCCGCGGCGTCTTGTTACCCTTGACCGGCTTTATGGCAAGCCCCTTGGTGACGATGGCTCCTATGCTGTTCAAGTCCATATACTCCGCGAACTCCAAACCATAGCCAAAGGTCCCGGAAGCGGTCATCACGGGGTTTCGCAGCTTGAGTCCCGCTATTTCCACCTGTGTTGATATTTTTGTTTTCATTTTAAAACGCCACCTCATCCAGGTCAAATACCGTTCCATCCTTGCACACGCGTTTATTGACTCCTTCGTTTGTCTCGATGACGCACGACAGACACGCACCTATGCCGCAGCCCATGTATTCCTCAAAAGATGCAAAAACTTTCACATTCTTTTTTGTTTTCGCCACATCCCTGATTGCCCTTAACATTGGTTTGGGGCCGCAGGTATATATAACCGTGTTGTCCGTAAGTTTTTCCTTCAGCAGTCCGCTTACATAACCTTTTTTTCCGAGCGTGCCGTCGTCAGTGGTAAAAAGACATCCGAGCTTTTTAAACTCAGCCGGCGCGACCATCTGCGTTTTACACCGCGCGCCCTGTATGAAAGTAAACGGTATCCCGTAGTTTTTCAGGCATCCGGCAAGAAAATGGACCGACGCCGCGCCCGTGCCTCCTCCGATGAGGATAATCCGGCATCTGTTATCCGGGATTTGCGATTGAAAGTCCAGGTAGGAATTGCCCAAAGGTCCGATAAGATCGATATTCTCGCCCTGCTTTTTCTGTGACAGCAGCCTCGTCCCGTCACCTGCCACTTTATAGACTATCTCGACAAATCTGTCGTAAGCGTCATAGACGGATATCGGCTTGCGCAGCAGCGGCGTATATGATTCCGAGACAAGTATGTTTATAAACTGGCCCGGTTTGGTGTTTATACTCTTTCCCGCGTCGATTTTCATACGGAAAAGCCCGTCACCTATGTTTTTATTGAAAACCACATTCCCGTTTATTTTCATGTTACTCCCGATCTCCCGCGGGCCGATCATACTGTGCCCGTCAAATCATGCATTCCGGCCTTTGCCGGTATCCGCTTTTCCGCCGGGGCGTGCCGTGAAGCCTGCTCCGGCAAAACCGCCGTTGTTCTATTTTACACTTTGCCTGCCAAAATTTACACTATTTTTTATAGTACTCCTGCAGACTTTTTACCGTTACATCCTTTTTCCTCACGGTTCCTATGGCCGTCACCACCGCGAGCGCGGCGGACATGGTCGTTGTGTACGGAACCCCGAGAATAATGGCCTGCCGCCTAATCTCGTAGTCGTCCGATTTCGGTCCTTTGGACACGGGAGTGTTGATAATCAAGCCGACCTTTTTGTCCTTTATGAGGTCGATTATGTTCGGCCTGCCTTCGTGCACTTTCTTGACGGTCTCGGCCTTTATACCCGAATTACGCAGCGCGTCGGCCGTCCCTTCGGTGGCTACTATTTTGAAGCCCATGTCCTCAAACTGTTTCGCTATCGTGATGATTGATCTCTTGTCCTTGTTCCTGACGCTTATGAAGACCGTTCCCGAGAGCGGTATCCTATTGCCGGCGGCAACCTGCGCTTTATAGAACGCGCTGCCAAAATCTCTGTCTATACCCATGACCTCACCCGTGGATTTCATCTCGGGCCCCAGCACCACGTCCACACCCGCGAACTTGTTGAACGGGAATACCGCTTCCTTTACCGCAACATATTTCATTTCCAGGTTTTCACTGACCTTCATCTCCTTCAGCGTCCTGCCCGCCATCACGCGCGTGGCTATCTTTACCCACGGTATACCGGTAGCCTTTGAGACGAACGGCACGGTGCGCGATGCACGCGGGTTGACCTCGAGCACATATACCACATCATTCCTTATCGCGTACTGCACGTTCATGAGGCCCATGACATTCAATTCAAGCGCCAGTTTCCTCGTGTATTCCTTGATCCTGTCTATCGAATCTTTACGCAGCGTATACGCCGGCATCACGCACGCGGAGTCGCCCGAGTGTATGCCCGCTTCTTCTATATGTTCCATTATTCCGGCGATAACCGCCTCTTTGCCGTCGCATACACAGTCTACATCCACTTCGACCGCGTCTTCCAGGAACTTGTCTATGAGCACCGGGTGTTCCTCGGATACCATGAAAGCTTCTTTTACAAAAGTGTCAAATTGGTCGTTGTTGTAGCATATCTCCATCGCCCTGCCGCCGAGGACATACGAAGGCCTGACCAGCACCGGCAGACCGAGCCCGTGGACTATATCTTTTGCCTCATCGTAGGTCCTTGCGGTGCCGTTCTCGGGCCGTGGTATCCTGAGTTTTGTGAGCACTTTGTCGAATTTACGCCTGTCTTCCGCAATGTCTATCGATGCCGGCGATGTTCCCATTATCCTGAGGCCGTTCTCATGGAGCCTGTTCGACAGTTTGAGCGGGGTCTGTCCGCCATACTGCACTATATATCCCGCTTCCTTTCCCTCGTCCTGCGCTACTGTCATGACGTCCTCTACTGTCAGAGGCTCAAAATACAATTTGTCCGCCGTATCATAGTCGGTTGATACAGTCTCAGGGTTACAGTTTACCATCGAGACATGGTATCCCTCTTCCTTCAACGCGTAAACGCCGTGAACGCAGCAGTAGTCGAACTCTATACCCTGCCCTATCCGGTTAGGCCCGCCGCCCAGTATGACTGCCTTTTTACCCGGCCTCACAGGGTTCTCATTTTCCTCGTCATAAGTTGAATAGAGGTATGGTATCTTGGCGTCAAATTCGCCGGCGCAGGTGTCTGCGAATTTGTATACCGCCCTGATACCCGCTTTATTTCTGAGTCTCCTGATGTCATCCTCCTTGCCTTTTAACATCCAGGCCAGCTGGATATCGGAAAACCCGTGCGCTTTCGCCTTTTTGAGCAGCGGCACGAAACCTTTCGCGTTCTTCGCGGAGAGAGCCCCGTTCTTTTTGCGCCAGGATGTTATCTCGGCCTCACAATCCATCATTTCCTTGAATTCGTTGATGAACCATTTGTCAATATTGGTGTGCCTGCATATCTCCGCAACCGTCATTTTTTTCTGCAACGCGTAACGTATGTAAAATATCCTCGCGGAATTGGGTTCCTGCAGTTTTTTGATTATGTCCTCCCTGGACAGTGTGTCTATGTCCGGGTCCTTGCCGTCCGCGCCGAAACCAGCCCTGCCGATCTCCAGTGAGCGCAGGGCTTTCTGCATGGATTCCTTGAAAGTCCTGCCCATGGACATTACCTCGCCGACAGCCTTCATCTGGGTGCCCAGCACATCCTGCGTGTCCTTGAATTTTTCAAAGGTGAAGCGCGATACCTTGGTTACGACGTAGTCTACATTGGGTTCGGTGGAAGCCGGCGTGGTTTGGGTCATCGTGTTCATGACCTCGTCGAGGGTATAGCCTACCGCAAGTTTTGTCGCGACGCGCGCTATCGGGAACCCGGTGGCTTTTGATGCAAGCGCCGAGGAGCGCGATACGCGCGGGTTGAGTTCTATTACCACAAGTTTTCCGTTTTCGGGGTTTACGGCGAACTGTATGTTCACGCCGCCGTTCACTCCTATCTCCCTCATTATGTCTATTCCCGCCTGCTTGAACATGGCGGACTCGCGCGCCGAATATGTCTGCGCCGGCGCAACGCACATGGAATCGCCCGTATGGACGCCCATCGGGTCAATATTTTCTATCGAGCATATGCATATGACATTGTCTAAATGGTCGCGCATCAGTTCCAGTTCGTACTCTTTCCAGCCTATCACGGACTCTTCCAGCAGGACCTTGTGTACCGGTGATTCCTTGAGGCCCAGGTCCAGTTTGCCCCTGAATTCTTCCATGTTATAAGCGACCGATCCGCCGGCGCCGCCCAACGTGAAAGCCGGACGTATGATTATAGGAAATTTTATTTTTTTTGTGGCAGCAAGCCCTTCCTTTAGAGTGCTGACGTACTCGCTTTCAGGGACTTCGAGACCTATCTTCTTGATGGCGTTTTTGAAAAGCAGCCGGTCCTCGGCTTTTGCTATTGCCTTGTAGTCTGCGCCGATAAGTTCAACCCCGTATTTTTTTAAAACGCCATTTTCCGAGAGCGCCGCTCCCAGGTTCAGTCCGCTCTGGCCGCCCATGGTCGGCAGGAGCGCGTCCGGCCTCTCTTTTGCAATTATCTTTTCCACGAATTCGGGCGTTACAGGTTCCACATAAGTATGGTCGGCTGTTTCCGGGTCCGTCATGATAGTGGCGGGATTGGAATTGACAAGAACTATTTCGTACCCCTCTTCGCGCAGCGCTTTGCACGCCTGCGTGCCGGAGTAGTCAAACTCGCACGCCTGTCCTATGACTATCGGGCCCGAACCTATTATCATTATTTTTTTGATGTCCGTGCGTTTAGGCATCCTATTTCGCTCCCTTTTTGTTTTTCATGTATCCGATAAACCTGTTAAAGACATAAGACGCGTCGTGAGCGCCCGGCCCCGCCTGGGGAT
This sequence comes from Spirochaetia bacterium, assembly GCA_021372235.1. Lineage (GTDB taxonomy): Bacteria > Oederibacteriota > PGYV01 > PGYV01 > Palsa-1178 > JAJFUW01. The sequence continues at coordinate 1,007 of JAJFUW010000183.1, read as the reverse complement.
AGTACAGGACGCCGAAAGCTTTGAGCGAGGCCGCCTCTATGCCTTCCACGGTCATGTCGTTTAAGTTCACGTGAGTTATCCTTACGCGCGAGGTGCTGCCGTCAAAAGATTCGCCGTCTATCGCGTAACCGTGGTTCTGTGATACGACCTCTACCGCACCGGTCATCGTGTTCTTTACCGAGTGATTCCCGCCGCGGTGGCCTGAAACCATCCTGTACGTCCTGCCGCCGAGCGCTATTGCGAGCAACTGGCAGCCCATGCCAATTCCCAGCACCGGCACCTTTCCGAGTATCTCATTCACCGTTTCCGCTACATACGGTGCGGCCTCCGGGTCGCCGGGGCCGTTTGATACTAAAACACCGTTAAAACCTTTCAGCAGTTCCGCCGCTTTGACAGTCGCGGGAAAAACCACAGGTTCACAGTTGGCGGAGGCCAGCATGGCGAGCAGCGAGGTTTTAACGCCGCAGTCGATGACCGCCACTTTATAATTTATTTTGTTATCCGAGACTTTCAAGTATTGCGCCTCTTTCGGGAACAAACCGAGAGGAACTAACTTTTTAGATGAATCATAAGCATATTTTTTCGCGGTTGAGACCCGCTTGATGAGATCGCCGTCCGCGGGGTTCGCTGTATCTTTTAACTTTTTCAGGAGCGCGTTTTTTGCCGCGGGTCTTGTCGTCAAGATGCATTTTTGTTCGCCGTTCTTCCTGATGTGGCGGAGCAATTTCCTGGTATCTATATTGTCAGCGGCGGTCACCCCGTTTTTCACCAAAAAATCCTCCAGCGTACCCGTGGCGCGCCAGTTGCTCACGCAGCCGCGTCCTCTTTTCACTATTAATCCTGCCGCGTGGACCTTTACGGATTCGGAGTCCTCTCCGTTAACCCCATAGGCCCCGATCTCGGGATAAGTTATGGATATGACCTGCCCATTTGCCGACGGGTTAGTGAGTATTTCCTGATAGCCCGAAACGGAAGTGTTGAAAACGATCCTGCCGAAAACTTCGCCT
>JAJFUW010000161.1 GCA_021372235.1 Spirochaetia bacterium | reverse complement strand
AAAGTGGTTGAATGAGCAATGAGCAATGAGCAATAAGCAATAAGCTATGAAGAAGGCAAAGGTATTGACAGCAATTGATTTGACCGTGAAAATCAAGCAACTAAATGAAGTTTAGGAGCATTGATAGTATAAGCCCAGATTTGCCCTTGTAGGGGCGTGCTTAGCACAGGCAGTCGCGGCCTTTTAGGCCGCGTAACGGTAATGTTGATTGCCAGCTGAATAGAAACAACGCCCCGGCGCACCCTAAAAGGGTTGCGGCTACCAGGGCGGATTGATAGATTGCCCCTGAGGAAACGAGCCAGGAGCCAATAGCCAGGAGGAAAGGGAACGAGGTAACGAGCCAAAAGGAAACGAGTAGGGATGGGTTAGTTCTGTTCTACTCGCTTTTTCCTCCTGGCTCGTCTCCTCAAAAGGCAATAAAAACCACTAAAGGAGTTTTCATGAAAAAACTGCTGCTGATCCTCGGGTTATTATCACCGTTCGCGTTATACGCAGAAACAATCCCTGCATCCATCGCCATCGACGTTTCCGCGACCGTTACCACCTTCAAACCCTTCAATATTTTTGGCAACAACACCAACGGCTGGGCCAGCCCCGTTCCTGTCAAGGACAAGATCCAGGCTGCCGGCAACTACCTGCTGCGTTATCCCGGCGGGTCGTGGGGGGACGCCTATTTCTGGAACGGCGCCGGTTCCTATGACGCTGACGGCAACTGGGTGGTCAGCGAGACCGAGTACGCCAACAGCTGCATTGTATCCGAACACCTTCATGACGCCCCCAGAATCATAGACGGCGACGATACCACTGCGTGGCGCTCGAACACGGATACGGATTACCCGAACGGACAATGGGTATATTTTGATTTAAAGGGCCAAATGAACCCGGACAAAATAGTGATAACCTGGGGCAACGCGGCTGACAAGGCATGGCCTTATGCGAAAAAGCTTACGATCCAGTACTGGGACCCTTCGAACGAGAGGCAGTGGATGGTATACGGCGCGGAAAAGAACGGGTGGATAAACACCTCGGCGGCCGAGATCGAGGGCAAACCGGGCGTGCAGACCGTGAAGTTCGCGGCGGTAAGGACCCAGTACATCAGGATACTCATGCAGATAAGCTCCGCGGGCCGCAGGGGGGCGTACTCGATAGCCTCGGTAAAGATATATGAAAAGGAGAACGAACTGGAGATAAAGGAAAAGAACTGCGTGGTTGCCTCCTCCACCAATACCGCGTCCAAACTTAATACCGGCTGGCACATATTTGGGTTTGGGGAGTTCATGGATTTCTGCGGGACGTTCACGCCAAAAGCGCAGCCGGTCATCATAGTCAACGTCGGCAGTTCAAACCCGGAAACGGCCGCGGCATGGGTGAAGTACGCGAACATAAAGAAGGGCTACGCCATAAAGTACTGGGAGATAGGCAACGAGAACGGCGGCCAGTGGGAAGCGGGCGGGCCCATGAACGTTTATGACTACACGCGCAAGTTCATAAAGTATTACGAGGCTATGAAAGCGGTAGATCCTTCCATTACCATCCTGGCGCAGTGCAACTACCCGGACGCAACAGGCGTATATGACAGGGTGCCGGGATACAAGGCAATGATAAACAGGCTGGCGAAGGAGAAAAAGACCAAATATCTCGAGGGTCTGGTTGTCCATCAGTACCCGATATGGGGTCAGCCTGTGGAAAAGGTGCTGGCGTGCCCCAAACAGAACTTCGCGGACATGAAGCGGATGATGGCAGAGCAGGCGGTCGGCCATCCGGAACTCGCGAATGTGCCGGTTTGGATAACCGAGTATAACACCGAAGGCACTGTAAAACCGCACGCCATATCCACCAGGTTGGAGAACGCCCTGTTTATTACGAGCTACCTGTGCGAGTTCATAAGCCATTTCGGAGACCGCGGTTATACGAACTATTGGGATGTGTTAAACGGCGGGGACGCCATAACAAATGAGAACGGTGGGGACCACGGCTATATGCAGGCCGAAGAGGGCGAATATCAGTATCAGGAGAGGGCGACCTACTGGGCAATGAAGATGCTGACAAACAACTGGTCGTCACCCGGGGACCTAAACGACCACAGGATGGTAGAGGCAAAAAGCGACAATACGCTGCTCGACGCCTTCGCGAACGTAAAACCGGACGGAACCATGTCGCTTTTGGTCATTAATAAGGACCCGGCAAAGGCATATAACGCGCAGATAACAATCGCGGGATTCAAACCCGAAGGAACCGCGAAGGTCTGGACATTTGATTCCTCAAACTATAAATGGAACACTGAAACCAAACCCTACCACGCGGACCCGAGCAGGGCTCCGGATGAGAATAATATGGGGGTAGGTGAGAAGTTCGGCAGGGAGTTTAAGCCGTATTCGATAACGGTTCTGAATATGAAACCGGTTAAGTAGTTCCAGGGTCCAAGGTCCAGGGTCCAAAGTTCAAAGTTCAGGGTCTAAAGAGCACGTATCCTGATATTCCATGGAAAGATATTGCGGGAATGAGGGACAAAGTGGTTCATGATTATTTTGTTGTTGATGATGGATCGGTATGGCAAACAGCCTTTTTTGATATTCCAAAGATAAAAGAACAACCGGAAAGGATTTCTTTTTAAAAAGCGCAACGTCCGGAATCGAAAACAAATCAACATGACTGTTAAATCCGGTTCGTTATTTATAAAAAAACAACGGAGGCAACTTATGGATGCATTACGTGTAATGGTTCTTGCGGCAGCCGCAATAATGGTATTGGCAACAATCGTTTTCGCGGCCACACCGAAGGTTAAGTTTGCCATTGACCCGGTTTTTGGCGACTCAATGGTTCTTCAGCGAGGGGAATTTTCGCGTATTACAGGGACTGCGCCCGGCGGCAGCAAGGTCACGGTGAAAATAGCCGGGCAGGAAGCAACGGCTGCAGCGGATAAGAACGGGGTATGGAGGGTAAATTTGGCTTTGACCCAGCCCGGCGGGCCGCATGAGATGACTGTTGCCTGCGGCAAAGAGTCAATAACGGTAAAGGACATACTCATCGGCGACGTCTGGTTCTGTTCCGGACAGTCCAATATGGAAATGAGGCTTTATGAGACAACGGAAGGCGCTGACGAACTAAAGAATTTCAAGGCAGACCCCAATGTCAGGCTCTTCCTCGAGGGCCAGAGGCCTTCGCCGAAACCGATAAAGGAAGTTATGGGGGCCTGGACTGTTTGCGACGCCGCTCACGCAAAGGACTTCTCGGCCGTGGGCTATTTCTTTGGCAAAAAACTGCAGGCACAACTGAACGTGCCCATAGGCCTTATCGATTCGTCGTGGGGCGGGACTTCCATCGAGATATGGATGGACGAGAACCTGGTAAAAAACAACCCGGAAACAGCGCCCATATATGACCGCTGGATGCAGAACCCAGCAGTGGACTGGAAACTGTGGAAACAGGGCAAGGGGCTGGATTACGAACTGGAGATAACGGATATAAAATTTTCATCCATAAAGCCCAACATACCTCAGACGCCTGTGTTTTTCAGAACACCGGCAGAAGGCGGGTTTGGCGGGGGATGGGAACCGTGGGCAAAGCCCGGGTCAACTGCGGCCTTTGACATAACAGGCGAAAAGAACGAGTTCGGCAAACTGCACGGGGTTATCAGCCTCGGCGCCTGGGGCGGGGTGGGCTCGCTTTTGGACGGCGGCAGGGAGATAGACCTGTCGGCCTTTGACGCTGTGGAGTTCAAGGTCCGCGGCAAGGGGACTTACTCTGTGGCGATGGCGCAGAAATCCATAGAGGACTACAACTATTACGGTTCAAAGGAATTTACGGCAACAAAGGAGTGGAAGAAATACACGTTCCCGTTCTACGAATTCAAACAGGGTAACTGGGGGACAAAGAAGGATTTTACACGGAACGCGATAACCAAACTGCAGTTCAACATAATAGCACCCGGTGTGGAGATGGCAGCCTCACTCTATAACGGAATGGTCCTACCGTTCACACCCATGTGCATCAAGGGCGCTATCTGGTACCAGGGCGAGAACAACGTGTGGAGGGGCAAACAGTACAAGACGCTCCTGCCCATGCTCATAAACAACTGGCGCAAGATATGGGATAATCCGGAATTGGGTTTTTATGCTGTCCAACTGGTGAACTTCATGCCGAAAAAAAACCAGCCCGGGGATAGCGCGTGGGCGGAACTGCGCGAGGCCCAGATGGAGACGTTCAAAATGGCCAATGCAGGCACCATATCGGCTATCGACCTGGGCGACGAGAACGACATACACCCGAAACTGAAAAAAGAGGTGGGAGACAGGCTGGCGTACGCGGCGTTAAAGACCACTTACGGAAAAGAGATAACAGGTTACGGCCCGATGTACGAGTCAATGAAAGTTGAAGGAAACAGGGCAACGATAACCTTTGAAAACGTCGGCAAGGGGTTAAAGAGCAAAGGCGAGCTGAAAGGTTTCGCGGTTGCCGGTGAAGACAAACAATTCAAATGGGCAAAGGCGGAGATAAAGGACAATAAAGTCGTGGTATGGTCGGATGATGTCATGGCGCCCGCAGCGGTACGTTACGCGTGGGCGGACAGCCCGGATTGCCCGCTGTATAACGAGGAAGGTTTCGCGGCGTTCCCGTTCAGGACGGATGAGTGGGTCGGCATAGGGGATAACAACAGATAGAGCGGTCCCAGGTTGCAGGGCCCAGGGCCCAAAAGGCTGCCCCAGGTTCCAGGTTTCATGTTCCAGGGTCCAAAGTTCAAATGCAAATAACACCATTGTTGCGTCTCAGGGCAAGGTCGTTCAGATAGGAGATAAAACAGGCAGGACGATAGAACCGTCCTGCCTGTTTTATTTTGATGCGCCTAACAACTAACCCGGTAGTCGCGGCCTTTCAGGCTGCTGTTGTTGCGCACCCTGAAAACGTGCGGCTTTTTATTTAAACACAAAACAAAACGCAACAAAAAAATTTACCCGTAGGGTCCGGCCGATGGCCGCCCCGCGGGGCATTTCGCCGACAGCACGCGACGTGCATGCAACGAAGAACCGTCGGGCCACCACATGGGGCGGCCCCTACGGGAGTTGTTTAAAC
>JAJFUW010000104.1 GCA_021372235.1 Spirochaetia bacterium | reverse complement strand
TCGAAAAACGGGCCGACGGCAGCTACACCCTGCGGGTGGCGGTGGCTGTCAGCGCCAGTACCGGCACGTTGCCAAGCCTGCCTTTTAACCCCTGCAATTTCCTGTAGGACGGCCGGAAATCGTGGCCCCAGTGGCTGATACAATGTGCCTCGTCCACCACAACCATGCTGACAGGACACGATGCGATAAAATCGTTCATGGAGCCTTCCAGTGCTTCGGGCGCCAGGTACACCAGTTCATATCCGCCGGAGCGGAACCTCTCCATACACGCCTTGCGCTCCGCGGGAGTCAGCGTGGAGTTGATGACAGCGGCCCGAAACCCTGCCGCGGTGAGCGAGTCCACCTGGTCCTTCATGAGGGAGATGAGCGGCGAAATGACGAGCACCGTGCCATTTAATATACGCGCGGGCACCTGGAAAGTTACGGACTTGCCCGCGCCCGTGGGCATGACCCCCAGGCAGTCGCGGCCGGAGAGCACGGCGTTTATGACCTGCTCCTGCCCCGGCCTGAACGATGTGTAACCGAACGAAGAGCGAAGGACTGAAATCGGCTCCATTTCTAAACCTCCTCACCTGATAAAGTTCTCATGGATTTTTCCGCTTTTATCCTGCCAATGCCGGGCGTTTCCTGCAATATTTTCAAATCCAAATTAAAAACATTTTTTACACATCCGTATTTTTCTATCAATACTGCCGCTAATTTCAGGCCGATACCCGGAAATCCATGTTTACTCTCCGGTAACCCGCCGACACAACATACATTTTCACGAAAATCCATCCTGACATATTTCCGCCCGCCCCCGTTCATGATTTCACCTCCCAATAACCGCCGCTTGTGCGTCCGCTCCTTTTAGCCTTTGTTTGTCCTTTAATTTCCCCGGATACTCTTTTACAGTGTCTCTGCGCATATCCGGTATCCCTGCCTGCGGGACTGTTAATCCCATCACGTTAACCGGGGGGGGGATACCCGCAAGTTCAAGATACTCCCTGCCGGGTTTAAATGTGATGTAAAAATAATTGGCCTCAATTTTTATCTCTGGCATTGGAGCCGCTATGGCCCCGCATCCCCGCCTGATTCTTTTTTTATATCCGTCCTTTCCAGGGACACGCGTAAATACGCTGTTTGGGAAGAAATGTTTGGGTTTTTTCGCAAAGAACAACGCTCCGGCGTTTGTCATTTTACCGTCAACCGTGACATCGGGGCTGTTTAACAGCATTTATGTCTTTGACCTTTTTGGTTTTTGTATGGTTGCGCCATGCCTCAGATAAAACCCTCCCCCGCTCCGGAACATCCGCTTCAAACACCTGCCGCAGACATCATGCACAAAATAACCGATGCTGATTGCCGGGTAGCAATTGCGTGCCATGCCTGTTATCCGGGATTTCAGCAGGTTGCCGGCCTGTGATTTCGGAAACCGTTGTGTTGTCGTCTATTCCTGAGTATATCCGGCCCCCGGCTGAGTTTGCGAGCGCACATATCTCAGCCGACAGGCCGCGTTTGAACTCGCAGAATTGCCCTCCGCCTTCCCTGATTATGAGTCCGATTACTGTCATACAAACTGCTCCTCGAAACTCACCACCTCGTAGACAAAAACCGTCTCGAACTTCCTGTCCGCCAGGGACTCATCCTCGGCCCGCAGTTTTAAAAAAGCCTCGCGGATGTTCCTGCCGCTGGCGCACCCGAGTATCTGGCAGTTCTGCGTCTCGATACCCTGCATATCCTCTGTATAGCCGTCAAGCGTGGCAAATAGAAATTTTTTGTTGTCCATATAGCCCCCCTCTATTTTGTATACTTTAGTATACGGTTTGTATACTGTTAAGTCAAGAGGATAATTACCGGGGCTGCCGGGGCATCTATTTGCCGGTTCAGTGCCGAAGTGTCATGCAAATATACCCGGCGTTACGGTTCTATCCGATAATCTGGGCGATGATGAGCATTATCCCCGTTATCAGATGCGAAACAATGGTCATTCCGCAAGCCGGTGCAAGTTCCGTAGGTTTGTCAAAATTGTCCTTTAATAAAATTATAGCTTTTAAGGAAGGTACAAGCCCGACAAGGCTCAAAAGTGACCAAACAGTGATGACCCGCATGATAACCGCTGCCGCTATCATCGAGTAGGCTAAAATTACCATTCCCGCATAAAACATCATGCCGTTTTTCCGGCCCAACCTTACCACTAAATTTCTCTTTCCTGTTTCCCTGTCCGCCTCATAATCAGGGAACTGGTTTATATCCACTATGGCGGAGGCAAGCAGTCCGACAGGGACGGATAAAGCCAGCGCCGCAAAACTCACATTACCCGTAAATGCATAATATGCGCCCGTGACCATTATCGGTCCGAATCCGAGGAAAATAAAAATTTCCCCGAGCCCCCTGTGCGCCCATTTAAATGGAGGAGCCGTATAGAACACCCCGGCAAACAGGGACATTCCAAGTATGATAAAAAGATAAGTTCCCCTGAAATATGAAACAGCAGCCAGTAAAAGGCTCCCGGAAATAAATAATACAATTGCCTCGACAAGCACTTCCTTTGATGTCAAAACTCCGGATTGTATGAGCCTCGACCCGCCCGAAAAAGGAGGGATAAACTGTTTGTTTATCCTGTCGGTTCCATTTACGTCATCAAAGTAATCATTCAGTACATTTGTCCCCAAATGCAGAAAAATAAAACCCGCCAGTATGGCCGTAAATATGAGCCGGTCTATTTTGCCGCCCGACTGCGCCGCCATAACAGTTCCGAGCAAAACAGGTATTATTGTTACCGTAAGAAACGGCGCCCTCGTTTCGAGCGCAAATGCCCTGATTTTGTTCATCACAAACTCCTATATATGTTTTTTGCAATTCAATTTGTTTTCCCCGAGCGTTCTGTTGATAACAGCAATCCTGCCTTTGATGTCCTGTGCCATTGTAATTTCAGTAATCATGGCAAAAGTCTCCGCTCCCGCCGCGGCAACATTGGCGATATTACCTGATTTTATGCCGCCCATGACCGTAACCGGAACCGTCACCCTGCCCAGAATTCTTTTCAGTTTTGCGCATCCAACCGGCCTGTATTCCCCGGTCTCCTTTGTTTTTGTGGCAAAAACAGGGCCGATATTTATATAATCGGCCCCCTGTTCCTGCGCGCGCAGGGCTTCACTCAAGTTGTGCGTGGATACGCCCGCGATGAGCCCCGGGTATCTCTTTTTGACATCTTTTACATTCATATCATGCTGCCCGACGTGGACACCGTCAGCGCCGGCAAGCGCGGCTATATCGGGATGATCGTTTATTATGAGCATTGCGCCCGCTTTTTGGGTAAGTTCTCTGAATTTTTTTGCCATTACAAGTATCCTGCTTTCAGGACAATCTTTTTCCCTGAGCTGGATGAGTTTTACCCCCGCGGCAAGCACCTGTTCCAGGGTTTCCACGGAAGAACCATTCCTGCAGAATTTTTCCGTTATCACCGCATATATCCCGGCCGGAATCTCGCGGCCGCCGGATTTTTCCATGCGGTTATCCCAATCTCCCCAGGATGTCTTCTGCCGCTTTTTTGCCGCTTAAAAGCATTCCGCCAAAAACCGGCCCCATTCGCGGGGACCCATAAGCTGCGTTGCATGACATACCCGTCACATAGAGCCCGGGGAACACTTCTTTTGTGTTTTCCACGGTGTCCCTTTCACCCGCATCCGCATCCATGGGCTTTTCCCCTATCACTTTTCCGGTCGGGGTGTTGAGCATGCAGCCGCTTTTATTCTGGACAAATTTTGCGACCTCCGCGTCATGGCCGGTTGCGTCGATTACGTATTTCGCCCGTACAACAAGCGGGTCAACGTGCAGTTTGCCGAGCCCCACGGCGGTCCAGTTTATCACCAGACCCGTCACCCTCCCGTCAGTCATCATCACGTCCTCGGCGCTTATCAGATTGAATATCCTGGCCCCGGCTTTTATTGTTTTTGAACAAATGGTGGAGACTGATTCCACCGAATCCGCGCAGTAATACCCTTTTTCAAACTCACCGCACCCGACCTCCAATTCGTCAAGTATTTTTTTTGACTCTTCGTAATGCGTCAGTCTCGCCGGGTTTTTACTCCTTTTCTGTCGTCTTTTGAAAAA